>JAQGJF010000423.1 GCA_028290765.1 Tardiphaga sp. | reverse complement strand
GCATGCGCCAGCGGGTCTCGATCGCCCGCGCGCTGCTCGGCGGGCCGCGGCTGTTGTTGATGGACGATCCGTTCGGCGCGCTCGACGAGATAAATCGCGACCGGCTCAACGAGGAACTGCGCCGGATCTGGCTCGAGACCGGCACCACCATCGTGTTCGTGACCCATTCGGTCTACGAGGCGATGTTCCTCGGCGAGCAGGTGATGGTGATGTCGGCCAATCCGGGCCGGGTCCGCGACATCGTGCCGATCGACCTGCCGCGCGGCCGCGATTCGAAAATCCGCGAGACGGTCGAATTCATCGAACTCGCCGCCCGGCTGCGCGACCTGCTCGGGAGGCCGTCATGAGCGTCGCCGAATTCGACACCCGCCTCGCCGACGAGAACGCCGCGGCGGAAGCGGATTATCGCATCGCCCGCCAGCGCGAGACGTGGCGCAAGCGGCTGTTGCCGCTGCTCGGCATTTCCATCGCGCTCGGGATCTGGGCGGCGCTGGTGTATTTCTTCAAGGTGCCGCCGTTCGTGGCGCCCTCGCCGCTGCTGGTGGCGACGACGCTCTACGCCAAGTTCGGCATCCTGATGGCCAATCTGTTGCCGACCGCGATCGAAGCCGTCGCCGGATTCGCGCTCGGCAATCTGACCGCCATCATCATCGCCACGGTATTCGTCCACAAGAAGACGATCGAGGAAACCTTCTTCCCGACCGTCGTCCTGTTCAACACCATCCCGGTGGTCGCCAAGGCGCCGATCCTGGTGCTGCTGCTCGGCAACGGCATGGAGCCGAAGATCGCCATTGCGGCGCTGATCTGCTTCTTCCCGACCTTGGTCAACATGGTGCGCGGCCTTGAATCGGTGAACCCGCAGGCGATGGAATTGATGCGGGTGCTGTCGGCCTCGAAGCGCGAAGTGTTCTTCAAGCTGCGGCTTTACAACTCGCTGCCCTATCTGTTCTCGGCGCTGAAAATATCGGCCTCGACCGCCGTGGTCGGCGCCATCATTTCGGAATGGATCGGCTCCAACACCGGCATCGGCGCGCTGATCATCCAGGCGATGTACTCGTTCGACTCCGCGATGCTCTACGCCACCGTCGTGGTGGGCGCCTGCTTCTCGGTTCTGTTCTTTCTGGCGATCACGCTGGTGGAACGCCTCGTCGTCAGCTGGCAGCCCAACGCGAAGCCGTAAGGCCGCAAGCTTTAAATCTCACGCAATAACTCTTCTCGGGAACAGGAGACGCATCATGAATCCATCGGATCGCATTGCGGAGAGCGCCGGCTCGGCGAAAATCGTCGCCCGCTCCGACGTGGTCGTGGTTGGCGGTGGACCTGCGGGCTTTGCCGCGGCGATCGCGGCGCGGCGGCAGGGCTGCTCGGTCACGCTGGTGGAGCGTTATCCCTATCTCGGCGGGCTGGCCTCGGGCGGCATGGTGCTGGTGCTCGACGACATGCACAATGGCGACGAGGTGACGGTGACGGGCGTGTGCGGCGAGATGATCGAACGCATGGCCAAGGTCGGGCTTGCCGTCTATGCGCCGCCGGAAGATCGCCGCCAGGGCTGGGACGTGTTCAACAAGTGGGTGCGCTGGGGCCTGCACGATTTCCGCGCCCAGTCCAAGCCGGCGCCGATCGTGATGGCCGCCGCCTTCGATCCCGATGGTTGGAAGCGGATGTCCAACGACATGATCGAGGAAGCCGGCGTCAATGTCCGGCTGCATTCATGGTTTTCCAAATCGATCGTCCGCGATGGCCGCATCGTCGGCGTGATCTGCGAAACCAAGGCCGGGCGTGAAGCCATCATCGGCGATGTGGTGATCGACGCGACCGGCGATCTCGACGTCGCGGCGTCTGCCGGCGCCAAATTCACCGAAGGCTCCTACATCGTCACCACCGTGTTCCGGCTCGGCCAGGTCGATACCGACGAGGCCGAACGGTTCCAGCGCGACGAGCCGGAAGCCTTCGCAAAACTCGACCGCCAGGCCAAGCGCCTGATCGGCGGCGCCTGGGAATATTGGTGGCTGAAGACGCCGCTGCCCGGGGTGGTCTGGTGCAACTGTCCTCATATGACCGGCTTCAACGGATTGAGCGTCGAGGATCTGACGCGCGGCGATTTCGAGGGCCGCAAGCGGATCTACAAGATGGTGGAGTTCATCCGGGCCAACATGCCGGGCTTCAAGGATTGCCATGTCATCGACGTCGCGCCGCAGCTCGGCATTCGTCAGACCCGGCTGCTGGAAGGCGATTACATCGTGACCAAGGACGATGTCGCCGACCGCGTCCACTTCCACGACACCGTGGCGCGCGGCCGCGATTACTACACGCCCTACCGCGCCATGTTGCCGAAGGAGGTCGAAGGGTTGTTGGTCGCCGGCCGGCACTATTCCGCGACCGAAGCCGCGCAAAAACAATCGCGCGAAATCCCGCCCTGCATGTCGATGGGCCAGTCGGCCGGCGTCGCCGCGGCGCTGGCGGTGTCCGCCGGCATCACCCCGCGCAAGGTCGAGCCGCGCGCCATCTGCGAAAAAGTCCGGGCGCAAGGCGGCGATCCCGGCGATCGCCCCTCCGCCAATGCCAAGAAAATGGAGCAAGCCGCGTGACAACGACAACAAAAAATCTGCCGCTCTCGGGCATCCGGGTGCTGGACTTCACGCAGGTGATGATGGGCCCGGTGGCGACGCAGATGCTTGCCGATTACGGCGCCGACGTCATCAAGATCGAGCGCCCCGGCACCGGCGACCTGTCGCGGACCTCGTTCCCCAACGATCCCGCCGGCCTGCTCGGGCCGGTCTACTGCTCGCTCAACCGCAACAAGCGCTCCGTCGTGCTCGACATGCGCAAGCAGGAGGACAAGGCTCTCGTCCTGCAGCTGCTGCAGACCTCGGACGTGGTGGTTAACAATTTCCGCGCCGGGGTGATGGAGCGGATGGGTTTTGGCTACGAGGAATGTTCGCGGATCAACCCGCGCATCATCTATGCGGTCGGCACCGGCTTCGGCCTGACCGGCCCCTATGCCCACAAGGGCGGCCAGGACGTGCTGGCGCAGGCGATGTCGGGCGTAATGGCCCGGCGATCCGATGCCTCCGTTCCGCTGTCGGTCTACTCCACCACCTTCGCCGATTATTCCGCCGGCATGCATATGGTGCAGGGCGTGCTGCTGGCGTTGCTGCAGCGGGCAAAAACGGGCCGCGGCCAGAAGCTCAGCGTATCGCTGCTGGATTCGATGCTGGCGGCGCAGACCCAGGAATCGGCGGCGCAGCTGATGCGCGGCCGCGAGGTCAATTGGGGTGCGATGCCGCTGACCGGCGTGTTCGAGACCTCCGACTCGGCGCTGGTGATGGTCGGCGCCTTCAAGGCCAATCCCTTGAAGGACATCGGTACTGCATTGGGCATCGAAGGCATCGAGAACGATGAACGGTTCGCCGGCCATGAATTGCAGGTCAAGAACAAGACCGCGATGCAGGACCTGTTCCGCGGCCGCTTCAAGACCAACACCACCGCGCACTGGCTCGGCAAGCTCGAAGAGCAGGACCTGCTCTGCGCGCCGGTGCTCACGCTGGCGCAGGCGCTGGCCGATGAGCAGACCGCGGTCAACGGCATGATCTGGGAAACCCAGGGCGAGGTCGAAATGGTGCGGGTCGTCGGTTCGCCTATCCATCTCAGCGACGCGCCGGTCGGAATCCGCATCGCACCGGCGCAGCTTGGCCAGCACACTGACGCCGTGCGCGCCGAGATGGCCGCCTTGAATGTCGGAGCCGCTGAATAATGCCGATCCTGTATGAAGTGCACGACCACGTCGCTCGCGTCACCATTGACCGCGCCGATGTGCTCAACGCCATCGATGTTGTGGCCGAGCGCGAATTGCAGGCGATCTGGGCGCGGATCGAGGCCGACCGCGACGTGCGGGTCGTGGTGCTGACCGGCTCGGGCGACCGCGCCTTCTCCACCGGCGCAGACATGAAGGGCGGCAGCGGCGCGAGCGGACTGGAATACTGGGCCAAGGACCGCCCCGGCGGGTTCGGCGGCATTGCGCTGCGCGAAACCCTCAACGTGCCGGTGATCGCGCGCGTCAACGGCCACGCGGTCGGCGGCGGTCTCGAAATGATGCTCGGCTGCGACATTGTCGTCGCCGTCGAACAGGCGACCTTCGGCCTGCCGGAAGCGCGCGTCGGCCGCCTCCCGCTTGACGGCGGCATGACGCTGCTGCAGCGGCAGATCCCGTTCCGCCACGCCATGGGCCTGCTGCTCACCGGCCGCCGCATCAAGGCGCCGGAAGCGCTGGCGATGGGCCTCGTTAATGAAGTCACGACGCGCGAAAATCTCGACGCCGCCGTGCAGCGCTGGGTCGACGATATCCTGGCCTGCGCGCCGCTGTCGGTGCGGGCGATCAAGCAGGTGGCGCGCAGCACGAGCCACCTCACCGCGCAACAGGCCCAGGCGATGCGGCTGCCCGCCGTGGTCGAGGCGCTGCAGTCGTCCGACAGCAATGAGGGCGTGCGGGCCTTCATCGAGAAGCGCAAGCCGGTCTGGCAGGGGAAGTAATCCGTGCCCTTCGTCATCGCCCCGCCCTGCATCGACGTCAAAGACAAGACCTGCCTGCAGGCCTGTCCGGTCGATTGCATCTATGAAGGCGGGCGCACGCTCTATATCCAGCCCGACGAATGCATCGATTGCGGGCTGTGCGAAACCGTCTGCCCGGTCGACGCCATCCATGCCGACGACCGTCTGCCGCCGGACCTGGAGCCGTGGATCGAGATCAACCGCGAATTCTTCGGACCCGCCGTCACCGGCTGGGGCCGCCCCGGCGGCGCCGATGCGAAGCATGTGACGACGCTGGATCATCCGGCGGTAGCGGCGTGGCCGAAAGGTTGAGCACCCTCGTCCCTGTTACGACTGTAACCCAAACCCCACCGGCTGAAATAACCGCGTAACCCCGCCCCGGCACGCTCCTCGCATTGAGGAGCACGCATGAATATTCTGATCGAATTATTGGCGTTGATCGCGGTTGCCGTGTTGCTGATTTCGGCGGGCTTTCGCGCCTGGCGGATCGGAAACCGTTTGTTGAAATGGAGCGGCGTCGCGCTCGCGGCCGTGCTGGCCCTTGCGGTCTTGTCGGTCAGCACCGTGACGATCGCGGGGATGATCAAACAACACGCCCGCCACGCGCCGGTCCCCGACATCAAGGCCGAGATGACGCCCGAGCGGATCGCGCGCGGCAAGACGATCACCGACAGTTTTTGCGACGGCTGCCATACCAAGACCGCTCCGCTGACCGGCGGCGTCGAAATCGGCGAGCATTTTCCGATTCCGGTCGGCTCCTTCGTTACTTCCAACCTGACGCCGGCAGGAAGCCTGAAGCGCTGGTCCGACGGCGAGATCTTTCGCGCCATTCGCAACGGCATCGGCGCCGACGGGCGCTGGCTGACGGTGATGTCCTACACCAATTCCGGCCGGCTGAGCGACGACGATACGTTGGCGGTGATCGCCTATCTCCGAAGCATGTCCGCCGCGGGGACGCCAACCCCGGAGCCGCCGGACCGGCTCAACCTTCTGGGCGTGGCGATGCTCGGCGCCGGCATGCTGCCGGGCGGCAAGCCGGTCTTGAGGGATCACATCTCGGCGCCGCCGAAGGGCCCGACCGTTGAATTCGGCGAATACATCCTGTCCTACCAGGATTGCCGCGAATGCCACGGCGCCCGCCTGACCGGCGGCGTGGCGGGGCAGCTGGCGCCGATCGGACCCGGGCTCAATTTCGTCAAGGAATGGAAGCTCGCCGAGTTCATCGCCACCATGCGCACCGGCGTCGACCCCACCGGCCATCACATCAGCGAAAAAATGCCGTGGCGGCCGGTCGGACGCATGGACGACGACGAATTGGCGGCGGTTTATGAGTATATCAAGCAGCTGCCGGATACATGATGCATGTGTCTGGTAATGTCTCTCCGCCCGTCGTCCCGGCGAAGGCCGGGATCCAGACTCCCTGACGTCTCGTTAGGCCGTTGGGGCAGATACCTTCCTTAATTCGAAAGGCCAGGGGTTCTGGGTCCCGGCCTTCGCCGGGACGACCTCGGAATACGCCCCCTACTTGATCTCCACCAGCCCCACCTGATTGGTCAGGCTGTTGGCCATCACCGGATTGCCGTCGGGCGTGACGTCCATGTTGCGGACGATATCGCCGCCGCCGGGGATCGCCCAGCTCTGGAACTTCTCATTGGCTGGATCGAAGCGCACGATGGTGTTCGGCTTGGCCGCGGATTCATTGTACCACAGCGCGCCCTTGGTGAAGACGATGCCGTAGGGCTCCGACTTCGGTCCGCTCGGCGACGGCCATTCCTTGACCGCGCCGGTCGCCAGATCGAGCCGGCCGAGATAGCCGCGCGAGAAATCGACGTACCAGACCATGCCCGCGGAATCGATCGCGAGCCGTCGCGGCCGCGAGTCTGGATTCGGCAGCGTGTATTCCTTGATCGCCATCGTCGCCGGATCGATGGTGGCGACCTTGTTGGTGCCGAATTCGACCACCACCGGAACGCCCTGCGCGTTGATCTTGAGCCCGTAGGGCCGCGCCTTCGGCGTCGGCGGGGTGATGAGCTTGATGGCGCCGGTCGCTGGATCGAGCCGGCCGATCATGTTGGCCTGCTGCACCGTGAACCACAGAATTCCCTTCTGGTCGAAATTCAGCGTGTGCGGATCCTTGGCGTTCGGATCCGGCAGCGGGTATTCCGTGACGAGGCCGGTGTTCGGATCAAGCTTGCCGATCAGCGCGGTGTTGTTGCCGGTGAACCAGATATTGCCGGCCTTGTCCTCGGCCAATCCATGCGGGCCGGTGAAGGCCGATTTGAGGGAGTATTCGCGGATCGCACCGGTCTTCGGATCGACGCGGCCGAGCTTGTTGACCAACTGGCCGGTCCACCAGATCGAGCCATCATGCGCGGCCAGCGGATCGTGCGGACGCGACCCTTGGGTCGGAACATCCCACATCTCGATGTTCGCCTTTATTGGTCCGTCGATGATCGCCGCCGCCGGGCGCTTGCGCTCGGGAAAATTCTTGATGAGGTAATCGGTCATGGCCCCCCATTCTTCCGGGGGAACCGACGCGTGCATGTTCTGCATCATCTGCACGACGGTGATCCAGCCTTCGGGGGTATAGCCGACGCGAACGCGATTGATATCGTGGCAACCGTCACAGGTCGCGGCGAACCGCTGCTTGCTCGGGCCGTCGGGCCAGTCCTTCGCGGTGTATTGGGCCTGGGCGGCAGGCGCCCCCAACAGCATCATGATCAGAACAAACGGCAGCGAACCGGCGCGCATCGTCGACCTCCCTTGGCCTGGCGGGACCAAGCCTTCTTTTTGTCGTTGAGGTCAGCTTCGCTGTCGTTTCCTCCTGCGTCAAGCTGTCGCGCTTCGGATTCCCGTGAATTTATCGCCTGATCAGGATGCCTGCGAGGCCTGCTCGATCCGCCGAAGCGAGGTGCGGATGCAATGGGCGAGGATCAACTGAACCGTCGCAACGAAATTCTGCAACGCATCGGCGCCAGCCTGATCGTCAGCGACATTCACCTGGCCTGAGCCCATCAACGGTCCTCGGTCCATGCCGGCGTCCGAGAATGCGATGGAATTTTTGCGCCATTTACGGAATCGGCGAAACCGGCTTGCCGAAACAGGCGATATCTTCCGCAACTTCGCAAAACCTTGGCGGCCGCCAATCGTTAGATTGAGGCCAGTTCAGCGGTCGAAAAGTCAGCCAGCAGAGGCAAAGGACATATTGTTGATCGGTCCAGAGCATATCGACCTCCGGATGTTCGATTTGGCAGGGACTTCATTCCGGAGGCGCGCGGCGGCGATGATGGCGAAAATTGCCGTGCATTTTCCACCTGCCAAAGGTGCAAGAAGGCATTGCAGCCGGCCGAATAACCTGTGCTAAACTACTGGAAAGTTGCAAAAAATGGAGACGGAAATGCCGGGCAAGAAGCTGACTGGTTCGTTTGTGGCCCTGATTACGCCGTTCAACCGGGATGGCTCGGTCGACTTTGCCGCGTTTCGCACCCTGCTGAAATTCCATGCCGACAACGGCACTTCCGCGATCCTGATCATGGGATCGACCGGCGAGTCCTCGATGCTGTCGCCGGAAGAAAAGAAGCAGATCATCGTCGAGACCGCGAAGATGAAAACCGCCGAGATGCCGATCTTCTTCGGCTGCACCGGCAACAACACCGACACCACCATCGCCAATGTCCGCTTTGCCAAGGACAACGGCGCCGACGGCGCCATCCTCGCCGCACCGGCCTATATCTGCGCGCCCGAGGCCGATATCGAACGCTTCTTTCTCGATGTCGCCGATGCCACCGACCTGCCGCTCGGCATCTACAACAATCCGCCGCGCGTGAAGAGCGACCTGAACTGGGACAATCTGCTGCGCATTTTCAAGCACCCGAACTACGTGGTGCACAAGGAATCGACCGGCCGCGTCGGCCAGGTCGCACAGGTGCTGGCCGGCAAGCCGACCGTGTCGGTGATGTGCTGCGACAGCCCCAACCTCGGCCTGGTGGTTCCGACCATGAGCCTCGGCGGCCACGGCACCGCGAACATGACCGGCAATCTGGCGCCGGCCGAATTGGCCACCATCTCGACGCCGTGGGCCAGCTACGCCGAGGCCGAAGGCTTCAAGAATGCCTACCTGTCGTTGCTGCCGCTGCTGCATTACACCTACTCGGCGATCAACCCGGTGGCGGTCAAATCGCTGATGAAGGCGCTCGGCATGCCGGCCGGCGATCTGCGCAAGCCGCTCACCAATCTCGAAGGCGAAGCGCTGGCCAAGGGCGTCCGCATCATCCAGGAGCTCGGTCTCGACAAGAAGTACGGCTACAAGATCAAGCCGCTCTCCGCCGTCGCAGCCTGAATCGTGGATTTTGGGATTCGCGGCCGCAAGGCTTTGCTGAGCGGCGCCAGCCGCGGTATGGGCAAGGCCTGCGCCATGGCGCTAGCGAGTGAGGGCGTCGATGTCACGATCGTCGCCCGAACCCGCGACGTGGTCGAGAGCGCCGCGGTTGAAATCAGGGCCGCGACCGGCGTCAAGGTCACACCGGTGACGGGTGACATCACAACACCGGAAGGCCGGGCCGCGGCACTCGAGGCCTGCCCCCAGCCTGACATCCTCATCAACAATGCCGACGGTCCCGCGCCCGGCGATTTCCGCACCTGGACCCGTGACGACTGGATTGCGGCGTTCGATACCATGATGCTGTGCCACATCGAGATGATGCGGCTCACCCATGAAGGCATGATGGCGCGCGGCTTCGGTCGCATCATCAACATCGTCTCGCGCAGCGTGAAGACTCCGCAGATCGAGCTCGGCCTGTCGAACGGCGCCCGCTCCGGCCTGGTAGGTTTTGTCGCCGGCCTCGCCCGCCAGACCGTGGCAAACAACGTCACCATCAACAATCTCTTGCCGGGCATCTTCGACAGCGACGCGCAGCGACGCCACATCGAAGGCATGCTCGACCAGACCGACAAATCTTTCGACCAGATCTGGGACGAGCGCGCGCGGGCCAATCCCGCGCGGCGTTACGGCAGGCCTGCGGAACTGGGCGCCTATTGCGCCTTTCTCTGCTCGACCCATGCCAGTTACATCACAGGACAAAACCTGCTGATCGACGGAGGAAGCTACCCAGGGACGTTCTAAGCTCGAACATATTTTGATAAGTCGAACATGGAGTATCCCTCATGAGACGTCTCGCTTTGCTCGCATGGCTCGGTGGGCTTTGCGCGCTGCTGGTGCTGCCGGCGGCCGCGCAGAACTATCCGACCCGATCCGTGAGCATCGTCGTCCCCTACCCCGCCGGCGGCTCGGTCGACGGCGTGGCGCGCATCATCACGCAAAAACTCAACGATGCGATGGGCCAGCATTTCATCGTCGACAACCGTGCCGGCGGCGCCGGCGGCATGGTGGGCGCGAACTACGTCGCCAAGGCCGAGCCTGATGGCGCCACGCTGCTGCTGACCGCCTCGATCCACGTCATCACGCCGTTCCTGAACAAGAACATTCCCTACGACGTGGTCAAGGACTTCACCCCGATCACGCTGATCGCGACCGGGCCCCTGCTGGTCTCGACGTCGCCGAAGGTGCCGGC
>JAQGJF010000358.1 GCA_028290765.1 Tardiphaga sp. | reverse complement strand
TTGAAGCTGTACCGGACTACGCCGCCGTCAACCAGCATGTAGCCCGCATGAGCGCAGCGAGATGCGGGATCACCGCCACCCCGGATATCGCTTTCGCTCATCCGGGCTACACCCACCCCGCCCCCTCACCGCTTCCTCCCCCTTGCCTTCCTCACCCCCGCCGGTCCGTTCATCGTCGCGGCGAATTCCCGCAGCCGCAGCCGGACCGTGTCCATCACGATGCGGCCGGCCAAGGTCGGGCGGCGGTCCTGCGGGACCAGGATGCCAATCGCGCTGTCGGCGAGGCCGGGTTCGGCGAGCGGCACGTGGACCAATTCGCCTCGCGCGATTTCGTCGAGGAAGCCGACCGGGGTGAAGAAGCCGATGCCGAGGCCGGACAGAACGGCCTGGCGCATGAAGTCGACGGAATTGGAGACGATGCGCGGCACCAGACGGGCGCCGGAGCCGGCGAACTCCGCAGCCATCACGCCGTCGAGCAGCCAGCGGTCGTTGAGCATCACCACCGGATATTTGGCGCATTCGGTCAGGGTTAGCTTGCGCTTCGTGGCGAGCGGGTGGTCCGGCCGCATCACGGCGCCGATCGAGGTCGGGAAACTCTCGATCACGTCGATGCGGCTGAGCCGCTTGTCGACGAACAGCACGCCGAAATCGTTGCGCCCGGAACGCAATTCGTCGCCGATGGAGCTGGGGTCGACCCCCACCACCGTCAGCGTCATCTGCGGATAGGCTTGCGCCAGTTCGGTGACGACGCGCGGCATGAAACGCAGGGTCAGCGATTCCAGCGAAATGATCCGGACATTGCCGGTCACGGTGCCGGACAGCGTCGCCATGTCGGCGCGGGCGCGGTCGTAATCGATCAGGGTCTCGCGGGCATGGCGCAGCAGCACCTCGCCGGCCGGCGTCAGCGCCACGCCGGTCCGCTGCCGTTCGAACAGCGCGGTACCGGTTTCCTCCTCGAGCTTGATAATCTGCCGATTGACTGCGGAAGAGGCAACATTGAGCGAATCCGCCGCCCGGCGGATCGAGCCGAGCCGAGCGACCGCGTCGAAATAGCGTAAAACGGCGGCGTGCATCAGCGCGTGACTTTCTGGCCGCTGGGTAGATTATGGGCAACGGCCGACCGGTTTTTGAGCGCTGCCGTTTCGGCATCGCCACAAGCGAAATTATCTTCTTTTCTAGCTCACAAACAAGCCCATAGGCTTCTGGCTGTTGGGACAAATAGGGGAGATTTTTGCCATGCCGTTTCATCGTCGCGACGTCTTGAAATTCAGTGCCGCCGCGGCCGCGGGATTTGCCGGCGGCAACTTTCTCAGTTTCGAGGCCAACGCGCAGGCAAAACCCGTCATCAACCTGCAACTGGGCTGGCTGTCGTCCGGCAACCAGATCGGCGAAGTCTGCGCCAAGGCGATGGGCTTCTACGAGGCCGAAGGCATCACCCTGAAGATCCAGGCCGGCGGCCCTAACATCGACGGTGTCGCCGTGGTCGCGGCGGGGCGTTTCGAAGCCGGCCAGGTCTCTTCCAGCCCGTCGCTGATGCTCGCCGCCTCGCAGGACATTCCGATCCGGTGCTTCGCCACCGGCGCGCAGGAACACCCCTATACCTTCTTCTCGCTGAAGAAGAAGCCGGTGCGCGAACCGAAGGACCTCATCGGCAAGAAGGTCGGCATCCAGGCCACCGGCGTCATCCTGCTCAAGGCGCTTTTGGCCAAGAACAACATCCCGGACAAGGAAGTCGAGATCGTCACCATCGGCGCCGACATGTCGCCGATGCTGACCGGCCAGGTCGACGTCGCCACCGGTTGGCTCACCAATACCACCGCGCTGAAAGTGCTAGGCCCCGACCGCGTCGACCTGCGGCTGTGGGATACCGGCGTCAAACTTTACGCCCTGCCCTATTACGCCACCGTGGACACCATCCAGACCAAGGCCGACCTGTTGGCCAAATTCCTGCGCGCCACCGGGAAAGGCTGGGCCTATGCCCATGCCAACCGCGACAAGGCGGTCGAGCTGCTGGTCAAGGAATTCCCCAATCTGGTGGCGGCCGACGAGCGCGAGGCGCTGGAGCCGATGCTCAAATACGCCTTCTCGGGCAATACCGCGACCGAAGGCTGGGGCACCATGGACCCCGCGGTCTGGCAGGACCAGATCAAGCTCTATGCCGATCTGGGCCAGTTCTCCAAGCGCACGCCGAAGCTCGAGGAGGTCATCACCATGGACATCCTCAAGGCCACGGCCGATTCCCGACCGAAGATCGGCTGAACCATGTCGCTCCTGGCCGAAGCCTCGCCCGGCGCCGCCGCAACGTTCAACGTCGGCGAAGCGGCGGATTGCGCGATCGATTGCCGCAATGCGTCGGTGCGCTTCGTCACCGACCGCCGCGTCGTGACCGCGTTCGACAACGTGTCGTTCTCGGTCGATCGTGGCGGCTTCCTCAGCGTGCTCGGCCCGTCCGGCTGCGGAAAGTCGACGCTGCTGCGCGTGATCGCCGACCTGCTCGATCCCTCCAAGGGCACCGTGAAACTGTTCGGCATGACGCCGCGCGAGGCCCGGCTGCAGCGCTCGCTGGGCTTCGTGTTCCAGGATGCCGCGCTGCTGCCCTGGCGCACCGCTTTGCAGAACGTCGAGCTGCCGCTCGAAGTCGGCGGCGTGCGTGGCCTGCCTCCGGGTTCGCCGACGCCGCGCGAATTGCTGAAGCTGGTCGGGCTCGAGGGCTGGGAACATTCGCTGCCGCATGAGCTCTCCGGCGGCATGCGCCAGCGGGTCTCGATCGCCCGCGCGCTGCTCGGCGGGCCGCGGCTGTTGTTGATGGACGAGCCGTTCGGCGCGCTCGACGAGATCACGCGCGACCGGCTCAACGAAGAAATCTTGCGCGTGTGGCGCGAGACCGGCGTGACGATTCTCTTCGTCACGCACAGCATCCACGAGGCCGCCTTTCTAGGCCAGCGCGTGCTGATGCTCGCGGCCAACCCGGGCCGCGTGCGCGAGATCGTGCCCGTGGAACTGCCCGCCGAGCGCACGCTGGCCATGCGCGAGTCCCCCGAATTCGTTCGCCTCACGAGCCACCTGCGGCGCGTGCTGGAAACCTGCTGAGGCCGTTTGCCATGAATACACGTTCCATCGATGCGGCCGTGCCCGTTGCAGGTGTTGCAGGCACCGACGCCGCGCCGGCCGATCCCGAATACCTGGCCTGGGCCGCGGCGCACCAGCGCCGGCTGTGGCGCAGCCGCATCCTGCCGGCGCTGGGCATCGTCGGGCTGATCTTCCTGTGGTGGGCCGTGATCGCCGTGTTCGACGTCAAGCCCTTCATCGCGCCCACGCCCTGGGCCGTGCTGGAAACGCTCTACGCCAAGCGCGACGTGCTGTTCGACAACCTGCTGCCCACCGCCATGGAGGCGGCCGGCGGCTTCGTGCTGGGCAACCTCGCGGCCATCGCCGTGGCCACGGTGTTCGTGCACAACAAGACGATGCAGGACATCTTCTTTCCGGTGGTGCTGATGTTCAACGCCGTGCCGCTGGTGGCCAAGGCGCCGGTGCTGGTGCTGATCATGGGCAACGGCATGGAGCCCAAGATCACCATCGCTGCGCTGGTGTGCTTTTTTCCGACGCTGGTGAACATGGTGCGCGGGCTGGAGTCGGTCAACCCGCAGGCCATGGAGCTGATGCGCGTGTTGTCGGCCAGCAAGACCGAGATCTTCTTCCGGCTGCGTTTGCTGAACGCGCTGCCGTACCTGTTCTCGGCGCTGCGCATTGCCGCGTCGATGTGCGTGATCGGTGCGGTGGTGGGCGAGTGGGTGGGGTCCACGGTGGGCATCGGCGCCATGATTCTGCAGGCCACCTTCAACTTCGATTCACCGCTGCTGTACGCCGCGATCGTGATGAGCGCCACGCTCTCGGGCCTGTTCTTCCTGTTCGTCACTTTGGCCGAGCGCTGGGTGATCCGCTGGCAGCCCGAGAACGTCGCGCAATGAACGCGCACTGAGCGCCGTGCTTCGCGGCGGCCCGTGCGCCGCCGCATTCCTAAAGACATTTCAAAAAGGAGATTGCTATGAGCCGTATTGGCGACTGGATGCAGGAGCCCGCGCACGATGTGCGCGTGGCCGCCGAGTCGGACGTGGTGGTGGTCGGTGGCGGGCCCGCGGGGCAGGCCGCGGCCCTGGCCGCCGCACGCAACGGCGCCAGCGTGACGCTGCTGGAGCGCTACAACCACCTGGGCGGCCTGGCCTCGGGCGGCATGGTGCTGGTGCTGGACGACATGTGGGACAGCCACCAGCAGGAGATTTCGGTGCGCGGCATCTGCCTGGAGATGATCGAGCGCATGTCGGCGCTGGGCCTGGCCGAGTACCCGCGCCAGCAGGACTGGGGCACGCTGCCCGACGCGGTGCGGCGCTGGAAGCGCTGGGGCACCTACGACTTTCACAGCAAGGAAAAGCCGCACCCGATCTGCTTTGCCGCCGCCTTCGACCCCGATGCGTGGAAGCGCACCTCGCTCGAGATGGTGCAGGAGGCCGGCGTCGCGCTGCGCCTGCATTCGTGGTTCTCGCGCACGCTGGTGGAGGACGGCACGGTCAAGGGCGTGGTGTGCGAAACCAAGGGCGGGCGCGAAGCCATCCTGGGCAAGGTGGTGATCGACGCCACCGGCGACCTCGACGTGGCCTCCTCGG
>JAQGJF010000332.1 GCA_028290765.1 Tardiphaga sp. | reverse complement strand
GCGCGGCTGGGCGAATGCAGAAGAAAAGAGCGGTAGCCGCGACACATCCTTATCCTTCCCCCATGAGGGGAGGGTGGCCGGCCGGTAGGCCGGTCGGGTGGGGGTGAGCTACAGAGAGACCCGCCCGTGTGGACCCCCACCCCGGCCTCCGCTTCGCTCGGCCGACCACGATCGAGCAAAGCTCGATCGGACCCCACAAGGGGGAGGGATCACACGGCGTCACCACTCAAATCGCGAGCGATACCTACCTCGCCAGATGCGCCGTCAGCGGGTGGTTGCCCGCCTGGTTGAAGAAGGCGGCTTCTTCGGCGGTCGCTTCCAGCAATTGCGTGTCCTGGTCGTAGACGTCGTTGCGGAATTGCACGGTCTGGTCGTGGGTCATCCAGCCGGTGAGATAGGTCCAGGCCACCGGAATTTTCTTCGGCAGATGGATGTCCTCGCGCTGGCCGCTGGCGATCACCAGGTCGATCTCCTGGCGGCTCCATTTCGGCAAGTCCTTGAGCACCCAGGCGGCGAGATCGCGGACGTTGTCGACGCGGGCGCAACCGTGCGAGTCGAAGCGATAATCGTCGCTGAACAGGTTCTTCTGGTTGGTGTCATGCATATAGACCGAATAGGAGTTCGGCATGTCGATGCGCACCGAGCCGAGCGCGTTCCAGGCGCCCGACTGCTGCCGCACTGTGAAATTAGGCGTGTGCGCCGACCAGTCGACCGCGTGAGGATCCAGCACGCTGTCATGCGCGTCCAAAAGCTCCATGTGCATGCGCGCGAGATAATTGGGATCCTTGCGCATATGCGCGGAGATTTCGTTCTTGGTGATCGAAACCGGAACGGTCCAGGTCGGGTTGAGATTGACGTTGGTGATCTCGGCGGCCAGCGTCGGCGAGGGTTTTTCGGTTTTGCCGACGATCACGCGATAGCGCCGGACCACTCTGTCGTTTTCGATCGCCTCGGCGAAAGCCGCGGGAATATTCACCACCACATAGCGCTGCCCGAATCCGAAATTCATGTTGATGACTCGCTCCAGCGACGCCTCGAGCTGCTGGATCCGCTTTTTCACCGGCACATTGAGCGCGGCCAGCGTTCGCGGCGTCATCATCCCCGTGGCGGCGAGGCCATGGCGCGCCTGGAAGCGCTTGACGGCGGCGGCGAGGATGTCGTCATAGGGCCCGCTCGCTTTGTCGGCGGCGAGGTCGCCGCTGACGATCAGGCGGGCGCGCAGCAGGTCATCCTGCGGTCCCGCAACGCCATTGGCGAATTTGGCGTCGGCCGGTAGCGCCGGCCAGCCGCCGCGCACCGCAATGACCGAATAGCTGAGCGCCGCGTCCTTGATGCGCTGGGCGGTGCCTTCATCGAAGGTCGGCTCGCTCGACAACGCCAGCGCCGCCGCGGAACGCGAATCCGGCGTCGAGGCCGGCGGTTTGGCTTCGGATTTGGCTTCAGGCTTGACGTGCGGTGGAGTGGACACCGGGTTTGCCGCCCCCATCGGCGCCGCAACAGCCGGCTTGGCCGGCGGCGCGACCACCGAGTTCTGGCTAAACGCGCTCTCGGTGGCGAACAGCATGGCGATGGCAAGGATGATTCTATTCGACATTTTTCAATCCACAATTTGCGCCGGACGGCGACAGCAATATCGAATGCGCGCGTTCAACACACCAATCCGAGAGGTTTAACCGCTGATGTCAGCCGGACTATGATCAACAAGCGTTAATCCGGCCTTGAAGCCGATGCAGGTTTCGCGCTGCAACAGGTATTTTGACGGCCCTGGAAATCGTCGCGGTCCCATTTGCCCCACTTTCATCGCGATGTCAGATGATTAGTTTCCGTGCAGCGCCATCAGGTTCATGCCATAAGGCGCCTTGACACATGTTCGGAGCGACAAATTAGATGACCCGACTTTTGATTGTGCCTTTACTCCTGATCGCTTCCGCCGCCTCGGCGCAACAGCGGCAGGATTCCGCCTGTACGCGGGACGTTTCGCGGCATTGCCGGGCCAAGATGAATGACGGCGACCAGGTGGTTCTGGCCTGCCTCAAGGAGCACCGCGCCAGCCTCAGCAAGGCCTGCCAGAAGGTGCTGACCGATAACGGGCAGTAGAGCCTGGCACGCGTAGCCCGCATGAGGAGAGCGATATGCGGGACTGCATGCGACGGTGATCCCGGATGTCGCTACGCTCATCCGGGCTACGTTCTGCCTCTGGAGCGCGCTACGTGCTGCTCCCCGCCGCCGTTGATACCGGCAATACCTCGCTGGCGGCGCGGTCAGGGGTGTCTTCCTTCCAGCGCACCGAGCCGAACGGCCGCTCCAGCATGCGCCGGACATAGACCGGGTCCGGACCGATGTGAAAATCCATCGCGCGCTGATGCAGCGCGCGATCGTGCTGGGTCGAGCGGTTGCGCTGGCGCAGATAATCGAGCCAGGTCGGGCAATGATAGCGCTCGGTCCAGAGTTCGGGGTCGGCGATGTCGCGCGCGATCGACCAGCCATAGGCGCCGTTGCGCTGCCGGCTGAGCTGCACCTCCTGCATCACGCCGTGGAAGGCGCGGGCGCTCTCCTGGGCGACGCGGTATTCGATCTCGACCACCAGCGGCCCGCTGCGCCCGGTCAGCGGCAGCCGCACCTCGGGGTCGGCAAGGATCTCCGCGTCTTCGTTGCGGGCGCCGACCGGCGGCATTCGCAGCCACAGGCCGAGCAATGGCGAAACCAACATCAGGGCGGCGGAAACCAGCAGCGCGGTTTCCACCCCGGCCGCGTCGGTCAGCCGACCCCAGCCCCAACTCCCGATCGCGATGCCGCCGGCGTTCGACGCCTGGAATGCCGCCAGCGAGCGGCCCGCGACCCAGCGCGGCGCGGAGAGCTGGACGCCGATATTGAACAAGGCGACCGCGAGCATCCACACCGACCCCGCCACCACCAGCGCCGCCGCGGTCAGCACCGGCTCGTGGCTCACTGCGATGACGGCAATGGCGACGCCCATGATCAGCGCGCAGGCGCGGATCGAGGCTTCGCCGCTGAGCCGCTTGCGAACTTCGCCGATGTTAAGCGCGCCGATCACCGCGCCCATGCCGAAGGCGCCGAGCATAATGCCGTAGGTCTGCGCGCCGCCGTGCAACAGGTCGCGCGCCACCAGCGGCATCAGCGCCGATATCGACCCGCCGATCAGGCCGGTCACCAGCGTGCGCGCCAGCACGATGCGGATCGACGGCGAGTTGGCGATGTAGCGCACCCCCGACACGATGGCGCGATTGAGACGCTCGCGGGGAAGCCGCGACGGCTCGCTGGAGCGGCG
>JAQGJF010000324.1 GCA_028290765.1 Tardiphaga sp. | reverse complement strand
TCGGACATCCGTCCGATGGTGTCGCCGATTT
The DNA here is from genome assembly GCA_028290765.1 of Tardiphaga sp. Next base: position 6,665 of record JAQGJF010000324.1, on the reverse strand, counting down.
CCTTGATGGCCCCGACCGATTCCTGCGTCGCGGCCTGAATGCCCGATATCTGTTGGCTGATCTCGCCGGTCGCCTTGGCGGTCTGCTCGGCCAGCGCCTTCACTTCGGACGCCACCACCGCGAAACCGCGTCCGGCCTCGCCGGCCCGCGCCGCCTCGATGGTAGCATTCAGCGCCAAGAGGTTGGTTTGCCCGGCGATGGTGTTGATGAGTTCGACGACGTCGCCGATCCGGGCCGCCGCCTTCGCCAACTCACCGACGCGGTCATTGGTCTTCTGCGCCTGGTCCACCGCCTCGCCGGCGATCCGGGCCGAGTCCTGGACCTGACGGCTGATCTCGTTGACCGACGACGCCATCTCTTCGGTGGCGGATGCCACCGATTGCACATTGGTGGAGGCTTTCTCGGAAGCCGCCGCGACCACGGTGGTCAATTGTTCCGAACGTTCCGCGTTCGCCGTCAGCGTGCCGGCGGAGGTTTCGAGCTCGCTCGAAGCCGATGACACGATTTCGACGATCTCGCCAATCATCGACTCGAAGTCACGGGTAACCTGGTCGACGCGCTGCCCGCGCTGGATCTTGGTATCGGCTTCCACCGCGGCCGTCTCGTCGGCGGCCTGCTTGGCGATCAGGGCTTCCTTGAAGACCTGCAGCGAACCTGCCATCGCTCCGATTTCATCGGCGCGGGTGATTGTCGGAATCGTCACGTCATGCCGGCCGGCGGCCAGGTCGCCGACGGCTTCCGTAAGGGTCGCGAGCGGCGTGATCACGCGACGACGCAGCATCACGGTGACGCCGGCAAGCACGCCGAGCAGCGCGACAACCGCAAGACCCGCCAGTGCCAGCATCATCAGGGCTCCGTCGCGCGCTGCGCCTGCACGCTCGGCCGCCTCGGCCAGTGCGGCATCGCGCACGGCGAAGAAGGCCTGCACCGCCGGCACGATGGTGGCGGCCAATTCACCGGAGTTGATCCCGTAATTGCCGTCACCCCGCGCGGCCTGCATCTCTTTTTCAAGCCACGGCGCGGCCCGCCCGAAATAGGCATCGATCGCATCTTTCTGCGCTTTGGCGAGCCGTGCCGGACTGCCGATCTGATCGACGCCGGCTTCGATCCGCTCGCGATCGAGGTCGACGCGGCCCTGGGCACGGTCGACCGCGGATATTTCAGCGGCCGTCAGCGGACGGCGCGTACTGATCGCAAGCGACATCGCGGCGGCGCGGCCACCGGCGGCGATCCGCAGATCCTGGGCCGTGCGGGCGACGTTCAGCAGCGCCGTCAGCGACGCATCGGCCGCCGCCACTTGATTTTCAAGACGGTTCAGAAGCGGTTCGAGAATCGCGACGACCTGGCCCACATCGGGCAGGAAGCCTTTGACAACCGCGGCATCGCGCCCACTCATCGGTGCGGCAACCGCGCGATTCGACGCTGCGCGAACGTCGCCGAGCTTGGCCGCCGCCCGGTTGAGGCCTTCGACGATCGCAGCGCCATCACCGAGAGCGCCGACGGCCGCCCGGGCGTTGGCGAAAGCCGCGTCTCCCGATTGCACTGCCTTCGCAATCGCATCGAGCTGGGCGGGCGTGGCGGCACCCTCCTGGAACAGCGGCGTGACATACGGCGCGCGATAGCCGGCGATCTGTTGACCCACCGCCAGGACCGTGCCGTATGCATGTACCGCCGCGATCGCTTCGGTCTTGCTCGCAAAGGTACGATGTTGCGGCACAAGGACCGCGGCGCCAAGAACGACGGTTAGCGCCGTCACCGAAAGCATTGAGACCGCAAAAAGCCGACCGATTCGCATGCTGGGTTTCCGTTGCCTGTGTCCGCTGACAATATTCGAAAGAGGCTAAAGGCGATTTAATGATGATTGCCACGCCAGGCCCTCTTTGAGCTGAATGGAGATAGCTCCTTCGCTCAGAGTTGCGCCCTCGCTTGCGGGACAAATCCTCCGTAAATCTACGGAACGAACGTATTCATCCTGGAGTAATCTAAGCACTCTTCAACGAAAACGATTCATCAGCAGCCTGATCGCGTGGGGTGCTTGGCGAGTATTCGATCGCACCTGACCTGGAGATGGTCGCGAGCGCAGTCGATTGACTCAACGGCCGCAAGCGGACGTCCCCGAACGACGAAGCGTCCGCATCCCCCGACTTGGCCCGGCAATTTGTAACTTCAGACCGGATTAATCGCCCGATCGCAGGTACTGAGACATTGTTAACGAGTTGCGCCTAGAGGTAGAGTGACACCTGACTCGGTCATGACGTCCCGGTTTTCAATGCCCGCCACCCATCCCGATGACGACGCTAAAATGTTCGACCTCGCGCCGGTTTCGCTCTGGATCGAGGACTTCAGTGCGGTCAAGGCGCTGTTCGAACAATGGCGGGCGGAGGGCGTCGGCGACATCAAGGCCTTCCTCGCCGCCGACCCCGGCCGCGTGCGGCAGTGCTCGGAGCGTATCCGTATCCTCAAGGTCAACCGCAAGACCTTGTCGTTGTTCGGTGCCCGCGACCTTGCTCATCTGATGGCCAATCTCGGCCAGGTGATGCGCGACGACACCTTCAAGAGCCATATCGAGGAATTGGCCCAGCTTTGGAATGGGCAAATCAGCTTCTCCAGCCACACGGTCAACTATACGCTGGCCGGCGAGCGTCTCGATATCCAGCTCAACGGCACCATCCTTCCCGGTCACGAAAACAGCTGGGACCGCATCATGATCGCGATCGAGGACGTGACCGAGCGGGAAGGCGCCCGGCGCCGCCTCGTGGACAGCGAGAACTACGCGTTCGGCCTGTTTGCCCATTCACCGGTCTCGCTGTGGGTGGAGGATTTCAGCGCCGTGAAACGGCTCATCGACGACGTGCGCGCCCGCGGCATCGAGGATTTTCGCGTCTTCACCGATGTGCACGAGGAGTTCGTCCCGCGTTGCATGAGTGAGATCCGCGTGCTCGACGTCAACAGCCGGACGCTCGAACTGTTCGGCGCGCCCGACAAGGAGACGTTGTTGCGCAACCTCGCCGACGTGTTCCGTGACGAGATGGAGCCGCATTTTCGCGAACAGCTCGTCGATCTGTGGGACGGCAAGCTGTTCCAGCAGCGCGAGGTGGTGAATTATGCGCTCGATGGCACCAAGCTGCATCTGTTGCTGCAATTCTCGGTGCTGCCCAACCATGAACACGACTGGTCGCTGGTGCAGATCGCGCTGACCGACATCACCGCGCGCAAGAAAGCCGAAGCCTATCTCGAATATCTCGGCACCCATGACGTGCTGACACGCACCTTGAATCGCTCGTTCTATGTCGACGAGCTCAATCGGCTCGATCGCAAGGGGCCGAAGCCGGTCACCATCATCATCGCCGACCTCAACGGGCTGAAGACCGCGAACGACGACCTCGGCCATGGCGTCGGCGACGCGCTGTTGCGCCGGGCCGGCGAAGTGTTCGGCTCGCTGGTCGAGAAGCCGGCTTCGGTCTCGCGGATCGGCGGCGACGAATTCGCGGTGCTGCTGCCCGGCACCGACGCCGCCGGCGGCGAAGCCGTTCTCGCTTCGCTCGCGGAACTGATCGAGGTCAACAACCAGTATTATCCCGACCTCACGCTGAGCATTTCGACCGGTATCGCCACCAGCCGCCCCGGCGACCGGCTGGAGCAAGTGGTCAAACGTGCCGACCTGAAGATGCTTCACGCCAAGCGCTTGTATTATTTGCAGGCCAATCGGGACCGGCGCGGAACCGGCACCGCGTGAGCGGCCCGCGGCGGGCATGAAAAAGCCCGCACGAGGCGGGCTATTTCACTGATATTGCTATCAAAGCTTGGTTGCGGGGATAGGATTTGAACCTATGACCTTCAGGTTATGAGCCTGACGAGCTACCGGGCTGCTCCACCCCGCGATAAACCATTGCGCGCCTTCGAGAAAACCGGAACCGAACGACGGTCAGCCAACGCCTGAGGGCGCCGATCAATCCCGTCCGGAGACTTCCTGAGAAGGCTACCCGGGCCACAGCCCTTGGGTGCGGGCGGTATGTACCAACGCAGGCCCGGTTTGGAAAGGGCTGCGAAGCATCTTTTCCGGATTTTATGACGGTTCGGCGAAGGCCGGGTTCCGGGGCGGTTTTGGGGGCAAAAAGGGCCGCTTTTCGGGGCTGCGCGGGCACCAATAAGGACCCCGGAGGTACGGATTCCGGGTTCGCGTCAGAGCGCGCGCCGGAATGACAAAATCAATTCAGCAGATAGCCGCCATCCACCGTCACCACGCTTCCGGTCATATACCGCGACGCATCCGACGCCAGCAGCAGGATCGCGCCGTCGAGATCGGCTTCCGTTCCGACGCGACGCTGCGGGATCCGCTTGGCGAGTTTCTCGCCGCCCGGGGTCGACCAGAAATCGTGGTTCATCTCGGTGTCGATGTAGCCCGGCGCCAGCGCGTTGACGCGGATGTTGTTCGCAGCCAGTTCCAGCGCCATCGCTTTGGTGGCCTGGATGATGCCGGCTTTGGAGATCGTGTAGGGCGAGAGAAATTTGCTGACGCCAAAACCCAGCACCGAGGCGATGTTGACGATGTTGCCGCCCTGCCGGCGCGCGATCATGCGCCGCGCGATTTCGGTCGCGGTGAAATAGGCGCCCTTGAGATTGGCGTTGATCACCTGATCCCAATCCGCCTCGGTCTGGTCCACGGCGAGTTTTTCCACCGCGATGCCGGCATTGTTGATCAGCACGCTGACCGGGCCGAGCTGTGCCTCGGCACTGTCGATCGCCGTGCCGATCGAGGCCAATTCCGTGACGTCCATCTGCACCGCCGCGGCGCGACCGCCTTTGGCGCGGATTTCCTCCTCGAGGTTTTTCAGTTTCGCGACCTGCCGCGCCGCCAGCACCACCGCGGCGCCATGCGTGGACAGCACCCTCGCAAACTGCCGCCCCAGGCCCTGCGAAGCGCCGGTGATGAGAATGGTTTCTTTACTGACGTCAAATAGACCGGACATGCGTGTCCCCCGCTAGGCGTTGCCCCCTTGATATAGCGCCTTGGCGCCGATGCAAACCGGGTACGATTTTAGGCAAATCCGCGAGATATTGCTCGATGAACAGCTTCGACATCGCCGTCTATCTCGTTCTGGCCGTCGCCGTGATCGCCGGGTTTCGGGCCGGGCTGCTGCGCAGCGGCGTCACCATTCTCGGCTACCTCCTGGCGATGCCGATCGCGGTCTGGGCGACGTCGCTGATCGTGCCGCAGATCGCCGGCAATCCCGCCGTGTCGATGACGCAGAATTCCCTGATCTTCTTCGCCAGCTTCGTGGTGGTGGGCATCGTGCTGGGGACGCTGCTGCGGATGGCGGTCAACGACATGATCGGATCCGATATCGGTCTTGGCGATCGTCTCGGCGGCGCCGCGCTCGGCGCGATCAGGGTATTCCTGATCGCGGTGACGATGGTGCTGATCTTCGACCAGTTGATTCCGCCGACCCTGCAGCCGGCGTTCCTCGTTGGATCGCAACTGCGCCCGATGCTCTCGGCGGCCGGCCAGAAAGGCTTCAAATCACTGCCGCCGGAGGCCACCGCCATGATCGATCAATTCAAGCGCGACCACCGGATCTAGCCACCCGCGCCGCCCAAGGATCGGGTAACGGATCGGATAAGGATCGGGTAACGGATCGGGCCCGATGCGGAAGGCGCCGGTATGCCCTTCATGCGCTTCCGGCCGCTTATCATCGCCGCCAAGACTGGCTAAGGTCGGCGGCGAAGACTTTTCCTCGACAATCATCCAACCATTCAGGAGTGATACAGTGGATCTTGGGATCAAAGGCCGCCATGCGCTGGTATGCGCATCCAGCAAGGGATTGGGACGCGCCTGCGCGACCGCATTGTCGGCGTATGTCGTGCATGTCACGCTGACCGCGCGCGGCGCCGAAGCGCTGGCCAAGACCGCCTCCGAGCTGCGCACGGCCTATCCCGAGATCGAGGTGAAGGAAGTCGCCGGCGACATTACCACGCTGGCCGGCCGCGAGGCGGCGCTGAAGGCCTGTCCGAACCCGGATATCCTAGTCAACAACGCCGGCGGACCGCCGCCCGGCGATTTCCGCAACTGGACCCGCGACGACTGGATCAAGGCGCTCGACGCCAACATGCTGACGCCGATCGAGCTGATCAAGGCCACCGTCGACGGCATGATGTCGCGGAAATTCGGCCGCATCGTCAACATCACCTCGGCCGCGGTGAAGGCGCCGATCGATGTGCTGGGCCTGTCCAACGGCGCCCGCACCGGCCTCACCGGTTTTGTCGCCGGACTGTCGCGCAAGACGGTACGAGAAAACGTCACGATCAACGCGCTGCTTCCCGGGCCTTTTGTGACGGACCGGCTGTTGACGGTCTCGGCCAATCAGGCCAAGGCGGCGGGAACAACCGCCGAGGAATTGATGAAAAAGCGCGCCGCCGAAAATCCCGCCGGCCGGTTTGGCGATCCGGAAGAATTCGGCTTGGCCTGCGCCTTCCTGTGCGGCGCCAAGGCCGGCTTCATCACCGGCCAGAACATCCTGCTCGACGGCGGCGCGTTCCCCGGCACGATGTGAGCAACATCAAGCGGATCACGCCACTGGCGTGGTCCGCTTGCGTCCGTTAGCGGCCTCGCGGCGCAGCTCGCCCCAGTCCTCGATCGTGCCATCGCCGCCACGTCGCCGTCATAG
>JAQGJF010000402.1 GCA_028290765.1 Tardiphaga sp. | reverse complement strand
AGAGGTCGTCGATCTTCGGTATCTCCTTGATGATACCGATCTCGAGCAACAGCTCCGCAGCTTCCTTGTTGAAGGCTAGGAAGTCGCCCGTGAAGAACTTCTGGTTGGAGGCCTTGTCCTGCCAGCGCAGATATTTCGCCGAGTTGCCGAACTGTTCGCCGGACTGCTTCACATCGGCACCCATGATCTCGTAGGACTTGGCCTGGTCCTTTTCGATCATGGCAACGGCCTCGAAATAGCTGTCGGTCAGCGCTTGCGCGGCCTTCGGATTGTCGGTCAGGAATTTCGGCGTGCAACCGAACGTGTCCATGACCATCGGGTAGTCCAACGTGGTGGCGATGATCTTGCCCTTGTCCGGCGCAGCGCGCACCGTCGAGAGGTAAGGCTCATAGGTCATGGCGGCATCGTTCTGGCCGGACACGAAAGCTTGCGCGGCCGCGGCCGGCTCCAGATTCACCACGGTCACGTCCTTGACCGAAAGGCCGTTTTTCTTGAGCATCCAGGCCAGTGCGAAATAGGGAGAGGTGCCGGGCGCGGACGCGGCGACGGTCTTGCCTTTCAGATCCTTGATCGACGCGACATCGTTTCGCGTCGCCATGCCATCGGCGCCGTAGCTCTTGTCAAGCTGGAAGATCTGCTTGGTCGCAACACCATTGGCATTCCAGGAAATCCAGGTTTCGACGGTGGTCGCCGCGCACTGGACGTCACCCGACGCAATGGCCAGATGCCGGTCCTTTTGCGGGATCTTCTTGATCGTCACATCAAGGCCGTTCTTCTTGAAGATGCCTGCCTGGCTTGCGAGCGTGAGCGGGGCAAACCCGGTCCATCCCGAGATCCCGATGTTCACCTTCACGTCTTCCGCGACGGCCGGTACGGACACCAGGAAAGCGGCGGTTGCCGCCAATATTCCAAGACTACGCATGCTGTATCCCTTTTGCTGGTTCATGGATTGCGGTTACATAAAACTACTGTTGCATAAACCGTGCCGGCCACATGTTGATATCCGCTGGCGCTTGCGCTGTACGCGATCATCTTGCCGGTTTTCCGTGGCCAAGACGAGTACGGTCGGCGGCGTTGCAGCGCGGTGCGCGCACGTGTCGCGATCTGTGGAGAGGCTCATTCGAACGGCAGCAGTGTTGATCCGAAACGCACTGATGGCATGCTTCCAAACCTGCCGGACAGAATTCCGACATGAACAGAATATATGTATAGACATATCGATACCCCCGTCAAGCTTCTGCAAAGCCAGATTTGGATGAGGTAATGAGCGACCGAGAAGCCCTTGTTGTTTCGCCCGGAAGGGTCAGCCTCGACGATCTGGCGCAGGTCCTTGCCGGCGCGGCCGTCGTGCTCGATCCATCCTTCTGGCCGCGCGTCGAGGCGGCAGCGGCCATCGTTGCGGAAGCCGCGGGTGCGGAAGCGCCGGTTTACGGCATCAATACGGGGTTCGGAAAGCTGGCGTCGAAACGGATTGCTCCCGGCCAGACCGCGTTGCTGCAGCGCAATCTCATTGTGTCGCATTGCTGCGGCGTAGGGCCGCTGACGCCCGAACCGATCGTGCGTCTGATGATGGCGCTGAAGATCGTCTCGTTGGGACGAGGGGCTTCGGGTGTTAGCCGCCAGGTCATCGAGCAACTCCAGGCCATGCTGGCGCGAGGCATTTATCCGCTGGTGCCGCAGCAGGGATCGGTGGGAGCGTCCGGTGATCTGGCGCCGCTGGCGCATATGACAGCCGTCATGATCGGCGAGGGTCAGGGGCTGATCAACGGAACGGTCGTACCGGGCCTCGATGCGCTGGCCGCCGCCAATCTCGCGCCGTTGACACTCGGGCCCAAGGAGGGTCTCGCGCTGATCAACGGTACGCAGTTTTCGACCGCCTATGCCATTTCCGGGCTGTTGCGCGCCCACAACCTCGCCTGCGCGACGCTGGTGACGGGCGCGTTGTCGGTCGACGCGGCCATGGCTTCGACGGCCCCGTTTCGCCCGGAGATCCAGCAGTTGCGCGGACATGCCGGGCAAATCGCCGCCGGCGCCGCGCTGTCGGCGTTGCTGGCGGGTAGCGACATTCGCCAGTCGCATCTTGAAGGCGACGAACGCGTGCAGGATCCCTATTGCCTGCGCTGCCAGCCGCAGGTGGCCGGTGCCGCGCTCGATCTCTTGATGCAGGCCGCCGGCACCTTGACGATCGAAGCCAATGCTGTCACCGACAATCCGCTGGTACTGGTTGAGACCGGAGAGATCATTTCGGGCGGAAATTTTCACGCCGAGCCCGTTGCATTTGCCGCCGACCAGATCGCGCTGGCATTGTCCGAGATCGGCGCGATCAGCGAGCGACGCATCGCCACGCTGGTCGACCCCGCGCTGAACTTCGGCCTGCCGCCGTTCCTGACCCCCGACCCCGGCATCAACTCCGGCTTCATGATTGCCGAAGTGACGGCGGCCGCGCTCTATGCCGAGAACAAGCAACGCGCCGCGCCCTGCTCGATCGATTCGACGCCGACCAGCGCCAACCAGGAAGATCATGTGTCGATGGCCGCGCACGCCGCGCGCCGGCTGTCGGACATGGCGGATAATCTCGCCGTTATTCTCGGCATCGAACTCCTGGTTGCGGCGCAAGGCATCGGACTGCGTTTGCCGCATTCGACCAGTCCCGCGCTTGCGGCGGTCATTGCGGTGTTGCGCGAGCAGGTGCCGGCGCTCGGCGTCGATCGCTACATGGCCGACGATCTCGCCAAGGCCGCGGCGCTGGTCGCAGCGGGCACATTGCCGGCTGCCACGATTTCGGTGCTCGGGAGTGACCCGTTTCCAAGGCTTGCTGAGACAGCTCATTTGTCATGAACCGGACAACGAGCGTTCGACGGCAGCCTATTCCACCATATTGTGCTGCTGCCAGCGCAGCAGATAGGCCTGCAGGCGCCAGATCATGGCGGAGAGCGCGACGCCGACCAGCATCAGCACGATGACCGCGACCATCATGCCGGAGGCTTCGGCGCGGGATTCCGATTCGATGATCAGCCGGCCGATGCCGCGCTCGGCGCCGATGAACTCACCGACGATGACGCCGATCAAGGCAAAGGAAATCGCCGGCGACAGCGAGGCGAACACCCAGGCCATGGTCGAGGGAATCACCACCGTGCGGGTGATCTGCCATTCACTGGCGCCCAATAACCGCGCGACATTTATGAAACCTTCGTCGATGGACCGCGCGCCTTCAAACGTGTTGAAGAACACCAGGAACACCACCACGATCCAGGACGTGACGATTTTCGAAGTGTCGCCGATGCCGAACGCCAGGATGATGATCGGCGCCAGCGCGATCCGGGGAATCGAATTCACCGCGGTGATGAAGGGCTGGAAAATCGCACTGAGCCGGGCCGAACGGCCGAGGACCAGCCCCGCGGCAAAGCCGGACGTCACGCCGGTCAGAAAGCCGAAGAAGGTGTTCTTCAGCGTCACTGCGGTGGCGACCCAGAGGTTGTTCTCGAAGCGCGCCATGCAGCGGCCGAAATCGCCATTGGCCCAGCCGTTGAAGACGCCCATCTTGGACTTGAGGCAGCTCAGAATGAGAAAGTGCTCGAAGATCTCGGACGGTTTTGAGACGAAATAAGGATCGAGCAGGTCGGGCACCAGCCAAGGGAAACGGCCATGCAGATCGTAGCCCCATTGCCAGATTGACAGCACGGCGGCGCAGATCAGCGCCTGCCAGGCCACGGTGCTGGGCCGGCGGCTTTTCATGGCCGGCGCCCCTTGACGAATTCCTCGCCGAGCGAGTGCCAGATGTGCTGGAACAGTTCGGCATAACGCGGGGTTTCGCGCACCTTCACCGCGTCACGCGGGCGCGCGAAATCCACCTCGAAGACGTCCTTGATCTGGCCCGGACGCGCCGAGAACAGAATGATGCGGTCGGCCAGGGTCAAGGCCTCGCCGAGATCATGGGTCACGAACAGCACGGTCTGCTGCTCGCGTTCCCAGATCCGCAGCAGCACGTCGTGCATGTCGATCTTGGTATGGGTATCGAGCGCGCCGAACGGCTCGTCCATCAGCAGCACCTGCGGCTCGACCACCAGCGTTCGCATCAGGGCCGCGCGCTGCCGCATGCCGCCGGACAGCGCCGATGGATAGGCATTTTCGAAACCCTGCAGGCCGGCCTGCGCCGCACAGGCCGCGATGCGCTCCTTGCGCTCGGCCTCCGGGACACCGGCCAGCTGCAGACCATAGCCGATATTGTCGGCGACGCTGCGCCAGGGAAACAGCGTGTCGCGCTGGAACACATAGCCGACATTCGGCGTCGTCTTGCCGGGAACCACCGGCGTGCCGTCGATCAGGATCTGGCCGCTGCTCGGCTTGACCAGGGTCGCGATCATGTTGAGGACGGTGCTCTTGCCCGAGCCCGACGGCCCGAGCAAGGCCACGAATTCGCCGCGCCGGACGCCGAACGAGACGTCGCGCACCGCCTCGATGGCCGTGCCGGCCAGCTGAAACGATTTGCTCAGTCCCCGGACGTCGATACGCCGGATCTCGGTCGTTCGATCGGGCGCGGGCGCCGCCTGCAGGTTCAAGTCGGATGTGCCTTTCGCGCCGCTTCAATGAAGCTGGTGTTGATGATCTCGGCCATCGCCAGTGGCTTGATGCCGGTCATCTCCCGGAACCAGACCTTTTCACCGCGGGCGAAACTGGCCGCATCGATCACGCAGTCGTAGTCGGTGACCTTCTGGATCGAGGCGATTTCGGCGATGTTGCCGTCGCGCGACGTGCTGCCGACGTAAGGCTCGATGGTGTCGTAGATTTCGGCAGCCGAATGCGTCTTGATCCATTGCGTCGCCCGCCACAGCGCGGTGACAAAAGCCTGCATTTTCGGCGGGTCCTTGTCGATGGTCGACTGCAGCGTGAAATGCGACGTCACCGGCACCTTGCCGCCGATATACTTGTTCCAGACGGTCTCATCGGTGCCGTCGAATATCAGCGCCCCCCAGCCCTGCGCCACCGAGTCGTTCAGGACCGACAGCGAGTTGACCAGGATGTCGACCTGCCTGGTCTTCAGGGTGCCCATCATGGTGTCGACGTTGCCGGTGCCGATCCAGGTCACCTTGTCGTCGAAGCCCATCTTCTCCATGTAGTAGGAGGCCCAGACGTGGTTGGTGCCGCCGAGCGATGACACCGAGACGATCGGCTTGCGGCCATCCGGACGCTTCCAGGCGGCGAATTTCTCCAGCGTGTCAATGCCCTGATCCATCAGATCCTTGCGGATAATGAAGTAGACCGAGTTGCTGCGGGTATCGACCGGCATCACCACTCGTCCGGCGCGGCCATGGTTGCTGAGCTGCATCGGATGGGTGATGTCGCCGATGCCGATATCACCTTGCGAGGACGCTATGATCTCGCGGGTTTTAACGCCGCTGCCGCCCTGAACCAGCTTGCAGTCGAGCCCGGCATCCTTGTAGAAGCCGGCGCGATCCGCCACGAAATGCGACTGGTAGACCGGAACGGCGACCGGATAGACGTCGCGGCCGGACATCGCCTCGGCCCGTGCCCTGCCCGCCGCCAATGTCGCCCCGCCCGCGATAACGGTCAGCGCCGAACGTCTGGTGAAATGCGTCCCCATCACGCGTGCTCCCTCTCCCTGCCGGCGACTTTTTCCAGCGCGTTCAGCACCGCGTCGCCCATTTCTTGTGTCGAGATGCTTTTGGCTCCCGGCTCGGCAATATCGGCCGTTCTCGCGCCCGCTGCCAAGGCCGTATTGACGGCTTTCTCGAGCAAATCGGCATCCTCGGGCCGGTTGAGCGTCATCCGCAGCATCATGGCGACGCTGAGGATGGAGCCGAGCGGATTGGCGATGCCCTTGCCGGCGATATCCGGCGCGCTGCCATGGACCGGCTCGTACAGCGCCTTGCGGCGCCCGAAGCGGTCGACCGGCCCCAGCGAGGCCGACGGCAGCATGCCGAGCGAACCCGACGCCATCGCCGCGCAATCGGACAGGATGTCGCCGAAGATATTGCAGGTCACCATCACGTCGAACTGCGACGGCGCCCGGACGATCTGCATCGCGGCATTGTCGACATAGAGATGGCTGAGCTCGACATCGGCGAATTCCGCCTCGTGCAAGGCAATGACTTCCTCGCGCCAAAGCACGCTGGTCTCCAGCACATTGGCCTTGTCCACCGAGCAGACCCGGCCCTTGCGGGTGCGCGCCAGTTCGAACGCCGCGCGCGCCACGCGGCGGATCTGGTTGGTGGTGTATTGCTGGGTATTGAAGCCGCGGCGCTGGCCGTCGGGAAGGGTTTCGATGCCGCGCGGTTCGCCGAAATAGATGCCGCTGGTGAGTTCGCGGATGATGACGAAGTCGACGTCCTTGAGCACATGCGCCTTGAGCGGCGCCGATTCCGCCAGCGCCGGATTGGCGACGATCGGCCGGAGATTGGCATAGAGATCGTATTTGCTGCGCATCCCCAGCAGGCTGCCGGCCTTGCGCGCCGCCGCCGGGACTTCCTTGGTCTCGGGACCGCCGGTGGCGCCCCAGACGATGGCGTCGGCCTCTTCCATCGCCTCGACGGTGTCGTCCGGCAACACCTTGCCGGTCGCCAGATACGGGATGAGCCCGTATTGCGCCTCGCGCAGCACCACCGGCACATTGCGCCGGGCGGCGAACCAGTTGAGCACGCGATGCGACTGCGCGGTAACTTCCGGGCCGATGCCCTCGCCACCGACGACGGCCACTTTGGTCATGTTGGACAGATTGTTCATATCAGTTTCCTGCAAAATGGATCCACGGCCGGTCCGCGCGATCGGAGGCCTGGAAGGCTTGGATTTCGTGCTCCCGCCGCAGCGTGAGCTGGATTTCGTCGAGGCCTTCCAGCAGTCCGGCGCGCCGGCGCGGATCGATCTCGAAATGATGCCGCTCGCCGGAAGGCGAGGTGATGGTCTGTTCTTCGAGGTCGACGCTGATACGTCCGGCGCCCTGCGTGGCCTCGACGTCGGCGGCGAGGCCATCGACGATCTTCTTGTCGACCACGATCGGCAAAATGCCGTTCTGGAAACAATTGGCGAAGAAGATATCGCCAAAGCCCGAACCGATGATGGCGCGGATGCCCATTTCCTGCAGCGACCACACCGCCGCCTCGCGCGACGAGCCGCAGCCGAAATTCGGGCCGGTGACAAGGATTTCCGCCTGCCGGTACGGCTCGCGGTTGAGAATGAATTCCGGATTTTCCGAGCCGTCCGGCAGATAGCGCAACGCGCCGAACGCCCATTTGCCGAGGTGTCCGCGGATCGAATTGCCGATCATGCGGTCGATCCGGATGATGACATCGGTGTCGATGTTGGTGCGCATGATCGGCGCGGCGATCGCCGCGAGTTTGGTGAACGGTTTTGCCATGTTAACGCGCCCCCTCTTGCCGCAGCTCTTTCTTATCCCTCCCCCTTGCGGGGAGGGTGGCCAGCCGAAGGCTGGTCGGGTGGGGGTAGCCACGAGCAGTGAGTCCGTGCCCGTGGCTACCCCCACCCTGGCCTCCGCTTAGCTCGTCCGACCCTCCCCGCAAGGGGGAGGGATACCTCGGCGTCAATGCGTTCATCTCAGCGCTCCAGATTTCGCACGTCGGCAATGGCGCCGGAGAGCGCCGCCGCCACCGCCATCGCCGGACTTGCCAGATGGGTGCGGGCGCGCGGGCCTTGCCTCCCGATGAAATTACGATTCGAGGTCGACACCGAACGCTGGCCGGGGGGCACGGTTTCGCCGTTGGCGGCGAGGCACATCGAGCAGCCCGGCTCGCGCCATTCGAAACCGGCATCGGTGAAAACCTTGTCCAGTCCTTCGGCGACGGCGTCGCGCTTGACCGTCTCCGATCCCGGCACCACCCAGGCATGAACGCCCGGCGCCACCTTGCGGCCACGCACGATGGCGGCGGCGGCGCGCAGGTCGCTCAGGCGGCTGTTGGTGCAGGATCCGATGAAGACCCAATCGACCGGCGTGCCGGCGATCGGCGCGCCCCCTTTGAGTCCCATGTAATCGAGCGCGGTCTCGATGGCGCTGCGCCGCGCCGGATCGGCGATGTCCTTCGGATCGGGGATACGGCCATCGACGCCGATGACATGCTCCGGGCTGATGCCCCAGGTGATCTGCGGAATGATGGCCTCGACATCGATCACCACTTCGCGGTCGAACACCGCATCGGGATCGCTCGGCAAGTGCCGCCAGGCCGCCACCGCCCGCTGCCACATCTCACCTTTCGGCGCATAGGTCCTGCCTTGCAGGAATTCATAGGTTTTGTCGTCCGGCGCCACCATGCCCATCTTGGCGCCGAGCTCGATCGACAGATTACAGATGGTCAGCCGGCCTTCGACCGGCATGTCGCGGATCGCGCTGCCGGCATATTCGACGGCGTAGCCGGTGCCGCCCGCCGCCCCGATGTGGCCGATCAGCGCCAGGATGAGATCCTTGGCGGTGACGCCAAACGGCAGCCTACCTTCGAATTTGACGCGCATGGTTTTGGGCCGGCGCTGGATGATCGCCTGCGTCGCCAGCACATGGGTCAGCTCGCTCGAACCGATGCCGAAGGCGAACGCGCCGAGGCCGCCATGGGTGCAGGTATGGCTGTCGCCGCAGACGATCAGTGCGCCGGGAAGGCTCAGCCCGAGTTCGGGTCCGATGACGTGGACGATGCCCTGGCCGGGCTGATCGATGTCGAACAATGCGATGCCGCTGGCCGTCGTCTCGACCCGCAGCGCTGCCAGCAGTTCCTGTCCGGTCTTGATGGTGCCGGCGCGCTGCTTCTGCGTCGAAATCGCGTGGTCCGGTGTCGCAAAGGTCAGTTCCGGGTTGTGGACCGGCAGGCCGCGGCTTTTGAGATCGATCAGGCCACGCGAGCCACCGAGATCGTGCAGCAGATGCCGATCGACATGGAGGAGATCGGTGTCCTCGCTGAGATGCGCGATGACATGCTGGTCCCAAATCTTGGCCAGCAGGGTTCTGCCGTGCTTTTCCAACCCGCTATCCTCCCTGTCCGGCATCTTTGTGCCGTCGCTTTCGCGTGACGTCTTGTCGACAGTCTAGAGTTGGCTTTTTGGAATGTGCAGTGACGGTTGGACAGCACGCCATCGCCGGCCGCGATGGCAGGCGTGCCGCCTCGCGATGTCAGCCCCGGCTTGAGACCACCGCCAGCCGCTCCGAGACACCACGCTTCTCCTTCGACGCAGCCCCGGCAGGGGCCGTCCGCAGATGATCCACCAGCATTTTGGTGACCGGCGGCAGCGATTTGTAATCGCGCACGCCCATGACCAGGTCGCGCGTCGCCCAGGGTTCATCGAGCGGGATCGAGACGAACTTTTCCAGGCCGTAACGGTCGCGAAGGATCTCCAACGGAACCACCCCGAGGCCCATTTCGGCATCGACCAGCCGGAACAGCGCGTCGAAACT
>JAQGJF010000306.1 GCA_028290765.1 Tardiphaga sp. | reverse complement strand
TCACTGGCATCGCCTTGGGATGGATCGGGCCGACGATGCCGTTCGGTTCGGTGGTCAGAAAGCCATACAGCATGTGGTTGCCTGCGAGCGGCCGGGCTTTGGTGCCGCGGGTGCCGGTCCATAGCGTTTACAGGCCGGCGAAGGCGAACAGCGGCCGGGCGGGATCGAGCGCAAACCACACGACGTCCTTCTTGCCGGTTTCGGGATTCGGTGCCGGCGCATATTCCGAGAAGCTGTTGACCGGCACCAGGCAGCGGCTTTCCGGTCCGCGCCAGCGGCGCCAGTGCGGCGAATTGGTGTTGCGAATGTTGGTGATGGGCGCGCCGGCGAACTGCGGTGGCGACGGCATGCCCCAGCGCATCAGCATCATCTCGCGGTCGCCGTTCGATCCGTTGCGGACAACGGGTGCTTCATAATCGGGGAAAATCCCGGGCATTGCCTGCAGGTTGCCGACGTAGCTGTTGACAGCCCGAAACAGCCGGCGGATGGCGTCCTGATTGGTGGTCATCGAATAGAGATTGCACATTGATCAATCTACGGAGCTCTGCTGTCATTTACGATAGTCTGACAAGACCAAAGTTACATATCCTGCCGTCAAGTGGATTTGATCAGCCAGATAGCGGCGGCAAGGTTTAAGAGCGCGGTGGCAGCCGGGCCAAAAGTCTTCACGTTGTCCTTGATTGTCATTCCAACAACGGCATCAAGCCCCTGAACGATGATCATGCTCCAAGCCACGGCGAGGAGCCATCCGACCGATCCTGACACAAAGGGCACGATGCTCGCTACGAAGAGAGCGAGGCTCCTCGCACACGCGTAAAGAGCCATTGTGTGGCTCGCGCCGGTCGTGGCGAAGCTGTGTCGGTTGTCCCGCGACGTAGCGTTTATCTCCGGCCTGATGGCTTACAAGGTGCCGTTCATCGTGGCCGAATTGGGAGCCGACGCCATCGGCTGCCTGCGCGACGAAGTTCGGCCGAACTCACAAGAAACCTTCTCTCAGTGGCTCCCGATGTTACGGACGAGCGGACACCGGCCTTAAATGGCAAAGCGACGTGGATGACTCCATCCGGAACGACCTCGAAGGCCGCTTCTGCGCCACGAAAAGCCGACTTGGAGTGATCACATCAGGTTCATCCGCCTGGAGCTTCACTGGGCCATTGTCCGGGTGCTGCTCTTGCGAAGTCTGTTGAGGTCCTCATCAACCGATAGAGCCATAGGCGTATTGTGCGGCGTCATCCGATACGCCTGCAAAGATGGTGCGGCCGCAACCAGAGCGGGCCACGCCGCCTCCGCCTCGACGGCGTGGTCGGTACGGACCAGTGACGACAGCCAGATCGCCTTGCAGACGCCCAGCGCTGGTGTTCGATCCATACATTCGCGCGCAAATCGCAGCGCATTTTCGTAATCTTGCACGGAATAGCGCAGCCTTGCCGCTACGAGGGCGTAATGCGGTGGGCGTAGCGGGCTCCAGGAGATCGCCTTCTGGAAGGCTTCAATCGCCGCTTGGGTTTGACCGGCATGGTGCTGTGCGACGGCGAGGGCGACCCAATTGTCCGGATCGCCAGGGCCGAGTTCAGTCGCCCGCTCGGCCGCACTCACTGCTGCCTCAGGGTTCTGGCTCGAGTCGATTGCGAGGGACAGCACTCGCCACGAGCTGGCAAGCAGCGGGTCCAGCGCAGTCGCGTGCTCGATGTCGGCGATCGCCTGCGGCAAGTCCTGACGACCGAGCTCAGGATCGTGATGGCCATAGATCAACAGTGTCTTCGCCTGTCCGAGGTACGCCCACGCGGGGGCGTAGTTCGGATCAAGGCGGACCGCCTGTTCCAGTTCCTGCCGCGCTTGGCGAAGGCCCTCAGGACTCGGCGCGATAGTCAACGCGATCGCGCGCAGCACGCGCGCGTGCGCATCAAGCGAGGCTGGCGCACGATTCCGTAACGCGGCCCGGTCCGACTCGCGCACGGTTGCACCAAGTGAGGCGCTGATCCGTGAGATCAACGCCTCAGTAACGTCGGGCAGGTCTTGCGCGGTGGGCTCGAACCGGCCGCTCCAGACGATGCGACTGTTGCCGGAATCGATCAATTGCACGTGGAGTTGCAGCCGGTCGCCGCGCCTCTCCGCGCTGCCGTCCACAAGGTAGCGAGCGTGGGTCATCGCAGCGATCTGCGACGGCGACAGGTTCTTACCGCGAAGCTCAGCTGTGGCGAGGGGTGAGACGATGTGCAGGTCGGGGTTGCGCGCAAGTTCGCTGGCAATCATGTAGGCTAATCCGTTGCCGTCCGGACTGCTTTCGCGAGAGGCGTTGAGCACGCGCAAGGGCAGAACTGCAACATCGACCACCATCCTGTGGTGTGCCTCGCGGCGCCCGGGGTCGGCGCCAAATTGCCAGCCCAGCACAATCGCGACTGCCACCATCGCAAGGGCGGCGGCCAAGCGATAGAAGCTCTGCACATCGCGCGGTGCCGTGTCGGCCGCGTCGACGATCAGAAGGTAACCACGTCGTGGCATCGTTCGCACGACTTGCTGCCGGGTGTCACCGAGTGCGCGCCGGATCTCGACCACGCATTGCACAAGCGAGTCGTCGGTCACCGAAACGCCTGGCCAGACTCGCGCACTTAGATCGCGCTTTGTAACCAGCTCTCCGTGCCGGCGCCCCAATTCGAGCAGGACTGCCAGAGCCTGAGGCCGCAGCTCAACGGCTTGGCCGTGCAGGTCAAACAACTGCGCCTGATCCAAATCGAGCGTATATCCGTTTAGCCGCAGGCAGGCCATGAGCATGCCTCCCACCATGCATCTTAGCGGACCGGTAATTGCGCCTCAAGGCAGGGCAGAGCCCGATTTCGTCCTTTCATCGTCCTTTTTCGTCCTGTCTCACCACAGACCTGCGCTACGTTAACAATTGGGGGACTGAGCCGGCGGTAACCGGCGGTAACCCGAGAAGAAGAAGCTGCAACGCAACTAAAAGGGCGCGGAGTGTCTCCGGAGCGCAACAGCAGAGGGGTAATCTCTTGTTTTTAAGGAGATTGCAAATGAGAAAGACATTTTCGATGGCCGCCATCACGGCGGCGACGCTGATCGTGCTGCTGGTCTGGCACTTCGTGGCGCACGCGCACGATCATAGCCGCCCCGAACTCAATAGTTGGTTCGAGAGCCTCAAAAGTGGCAAGGGACCATGCTGTTCCGATGCCGACGGCAAGGCGCTATCCGACACCGACTGGGAGGTGAGGGGCGGCCGCTACCGCGTGCACATCGAGAGCCAATGGTGGGACGTGCCGAACGAGGCCGTGATCAAGGAGCCGAACCGCGCCGGTCGCACGATGGTCTGGCCCGTCTACTATCGGGTGCTCGACAACCAGCTGCGGATCGACATTCGTTGTTTCATGCCCGGGGTCATGATGTGACGAAGACACCGCGGCGAAGATCGAGGACGAGTTCGCGCATCGCCGCAAAGTTACTGGAGCGAGAGATCAACATCGTGATGGTGTTGCCGAGGCAGCTCGTCGGCCGAGCAGATGTGCTCGGTAAGGTCCGATCTCGGCCGAACAGCGGACATGGCTGCGACGTGTACGCCGTTCTGCAAAGGGTCAGGAGTTGTGTGCCTCCGAGTGATCTTCTGAATGGTTACGCATGCCGTTTGCTGGGGCTGGCGAAGCGCCTGGGCCGTCCGTGCTATGCCAGTGAACTGATCCGGCAACAGCTCCTCCCTTACCTTGGGCCGATTTCTTATCTGACGATTTGGATTGACGTTGATGTTCCGTAATCTGTTCGCCGTCGTGCTGATGGTATGGGCCGGCGCCGTGCTCGCGCACGATCACAATCGGGCCGATCTGTCGAAGTGGTTTGAGAAACTTTATGACCGAAAGGGGGATCTGTGCTGCGATGGTAGCGAAGCGATGCATTTGTCCGGGGTAGATTGGGACGTTAACGGCAGCCATTACCGCGTCCGCGTTCCGACAACGCCTGGGGGCTTCGAGCGTGCGATGGCCGGCGCCACCAACGTGGAAACCGAGTGGGTTTACGTGCCCGACGAGGCCGTCATCGACGAGCCGAACAGGGCTAACGTGACGCTGGTCTGGCCGCTGTACGGCCCGATGGGTGTGAGCGTTCGCTGCTTCATGCCGGGAACGATGATGTGAAGCGATCAAAATGCGCGGTGGCAAACGGCCCGGTGCCGGGCGTAAAAAAGCCAGTGCAGCGAGGGAGTTGGAAGCGACTGGCCTGACACCGCGCGATGTAATGCTGGCCGCTATGTGACAGCTATGGGCGCTCGCTCAAAACAATAAGAACAATCGAAAGCTGAACGAACACTATGTCGCTGTTGCAAAGGACCTAGCTCCGTACATTCATCCTCGAATTTCGAGCACTGTGCCAGCATCGGACGCACCGCCAACAAACATTTCGTGGTGGAAATCCATCGGTGGGTTGCCAATTGGGTCGCCCCCGGAAAGACCAGAAGGGACGGAATACAGCGAAGTGCCACCGGGCGAACCACCGCTCCGCCACATCCTCATCGGCGAAGAACTTGAGATGGTCCTTGTCGCCGACGTCCTTGCTTGTGGGGTCATGCGGTCAAGACCACGACGGCGAGGAAAGCATTTTGCACTATTGCTAACATCGAGGCCGGTTGTACATCCCGCTCGCCTCGGCTGGCACTGGAGCAGCCTCCACCCCGAACAGCAGGGACTGTTTCGGTCTGCCAAGGGGTCC
>JAQGJF010000284.1 GCA_028290765.1 Tardiphaga sp. | reverse complement strand
ACCAGCACGTCGTAGCGCCGTTCGGGATCGAGTGGCTGCATCGGGTGGTTGCCGTTGGCCGACTGGTCAGATCGCGGCAACGACGAGGATCTCGATACGGCAATCCGGGTTGTTCATTTCCACCTTGCCGCAGCACCGCGTCGGGGTTTTTCCCTGCACGACCCATCCGTCCCACACCGCGTTCATGGCCGCGAGATCGTCGATGGTGCGCAGCCAGACCTGGGCGGTCAGCACGCGGCTCTTGTCGGTACCGGCCTGCTTGAGCAGATCGTCGATCTTGGCGAGGACCTGCCGGGCCTGCCCCGTGACGTCCAGCGACATGTCATCGGGGACCTGGCCCGCGGTATAGACCAGCCCGTTATGAACCACGGCGCGGCTGCGGCGGGCGTTCTGGTCGATGTGAACGATGTCGGTCATCACGAAGCACTTCCTTTTTTTGCCGGCCTGGATGCGACCGGGCCATAGCCGCCGCCGCCGGCCGTCTCCATCAAAATTCGGTCGCCGGCCTTGAGAATGCGGGGCGCGGTCGGATCGGTCTTTTCGCCGTTGATAACGAGTTGGCCCGGCCGGCCGCTGCCGCCGCCGGCCAGGCCTGCGGTGGGAGATTTCAACTGGGTCATCAGGAACGAGGCCGTCACTTCCGACGCATCGGGCAGCATTTCGAACTCGAAGCTGATGCCGCAGCCGCCGGCATGGTGCCCTTCGCCGCCGCTGCCGTGGCGGATTTCACGCCGCAGCACGCGGAACGGCGCCAGCGTCTCCATCATTTCGACCGGCGTGTTGCCGAGATTGGCCGGAAAGCTGAGCGCCGAGAAACCGGGACGCCGCGACGTCGCGCCCTGGCCGGCATTGAGAAAATTCACCACGGCAAAACGCTTGTTGCGGTACTCGCCGGACATGGTCATCGACGAGTTGGGCGATCCCGACGCCCAGACCTTGTTGGGCAGCACGCCGGCCAGCGCCTTGAAGACGGCCGCGGGCAACAGATGGCCGATCGCGCTGCGACCACCCGACGCCGCCGGATAGGTCGGATTCAGCAGCGAGCCTAGCGGCGCGCGGGTCGAAATCGGCAGGAAGCTGCCCTCGTTGTTGGGGATGTCCGGACACAGCAGCGCCTTGAGGCCGTAGACGGTGTAGGCGAAGGTATAGATCGGCACCACGTTCAGGGCATGCGGCAGTTGCGGACTGGTGCCGGCGAAGTCGATGTCGATCTCGTCGCCCCGCACGGTCAGCTCGCATTCGATGCGGATCGGTTCGTCAAAACCGTCATGCTGGACCCTGGAGCGATAGACGCCGTCGGGGATCGCCCGGATCGCCTCGCGCATGGCGTTTTCCGAACGCATCCGCACTTCGGCACCGAGTTCGTCGAGGTCGACGGTTTCGAGCAGGCCCTGCAGACGCTCGCCCATGGTGCGGCAACCCGAGACCTGGGCATAGATGTCGCCCATGCCCTGCTCGGGGACCCGGACATTCTGGGAAATGATCTCGATCAGGACCTCGTTCGGCGCGCCCGCATCGAACAGTTTCATCAGCGGAATTTGCAGCCCTTCTTCATAGATCTCGCGGCTGGAGTTGCTGCGCAGCTTGCCGCCGATATCGGGCAGATGAGAAACCACGGCCGCGAATCCGACCAGCCTGCCCTTGTTGAAAATCGGCGTCGCCGTGGTGACGTCGTGAACGTGGCCGGATCCTTTCCATGGGTCGTTGGTAATGAAGACGTCACCGGGCTTCATCGTCTCGGCCGGAAACTTTTCGAGAAAATGCCGCACCGTGGCCGGCAGACAACCAATAAAACCCGGCAGGCTCATGGTGGACTGCGCCAGCGACCGGCCCTTGGTATCGGTCAGCACGATGGCGAAGTCGTTGCCGTCGCGGACCAGCGTGGAGAAGCAGGTCCGCACGAAGGCGGCCGAGGCCTCGTCAACCACGCTGATCAGGCGCTTCCAGAGGATCTCGAGTTCGATCGGATCGAATTTGGCGTTGCGCATCGCCGGCACGGCGTCGCCGGACGGCAATGGCTCCGCGAGATTGCTCTTCATGTCAGTCGAACTCCTTGATCGTGATGGAGACGGTGAGATCGGGGCGGATCGTCACGTCCGACGCCAGCGCGACGACAATGGTCGATTCCCGCTCTTCCAGGATCAGCGGTCCCTGCAACTGCGCGCCCGGCGCCAGTGAATAGCGGTCGTAGACCTTGACCTCTGCGTAATCGCCCTTGAGCGGCAGATAGATCCGGCGCGAGGCTGGCGCGGCGGGCTTGCGCTTGACGCGGTTGTCGCCCCATTCGAAGTGATGGCCGTCGGTCGGGGCCCGGCCTACCAGCCGCCAGGTGATTACCTGCGGCGCGGCGTTCGGCACCAGGCGTCCGTAGAGTCTTTCATACTGCACCTCGAAAGCTTCGAGCAGGCGTTTGCCAGTCGCGGCGCCGACGTCCTCATAGGGAAGCGAGACCGGGATCTCGGCGCCTTGGCCGTAATAGCGCATCTCGGCGCCAATCCGCCATTCGACAGCCTGCGCCCCGGCCGCGGCCAGTTCGGTCTCGCCTTCGCGCCGAAGCGTGGCAAAACTCTGCGCGACCTGATCCCAGTCGACATCGGCGAGCAGTTGCGGCTTCGACCAAGCGCGATCGACGCGCTGCGGCGCCGCCAGCATGCCGAGACACGACCCGGCGCCGGCCGCGATCGGAATCAGCACGCGCGGGATGTGCAGCTTGCGCGCCACTTCGACCGCATGGAGCGGTCCGGCGCCACCGGTCGCGACCATGGTGAAATCGCGGGGATCGAGGCCGTTTTCGGCGATGTGGATCCGCGCCGCGCTCGCCATGTTCTCGTTGACGATGTTGCAGATGCCCCAGGCGGCCTCGACCGGTTTGGCACCGAGTTCGGCGGCCAGCCGCGCCATCGCCTGCTCGGCCGCTGCCACGTCGAGCTTCGTCTCGCCGCCGAGGAAATTCGTCGGGCTAAGATAGCCGAGCAGCAGATCGGCATCCGTCACGGTCGGATCGGTGCCGCCGCGGCCGTAACAGGCCGGTCCCGGCACCGAGCCGGAGGATTCAGGGCCGATATTGAGCAGGCCAAGCCGGTTGCAATGGGCAATCGAACCGCCGCCGGCGCCGATCTCGATCAATTCAATGCTGGGAATGAGAATCGGGAAACCCGAACCGCGCTTGAAGCGCACCACCCTGGCGCATTCGAAACTGTGCGCGATCGGCGGCTCGCCGCCGACCGCGACGCATGCTTTTGCCGTGGTGCCGCCCATGTCGAAGGCAAGCACCTGGTCAACGTCGTTCTGGCGCGCCGTGTTGAGCGCCGAGATCACGCCCGCGGCGGGGCCGGATTCAAGCAGCAGGATCGGCGATTCCGCGCCGGCTTCCGCCGAGGTGAATCCGCCGCTGGAAACCATCACCCGCAACGGGATGCCGCCGCGGACCTTCTCGATGCGCGAGCCGAGTTCGCGCAGATAGGTGGCGACCAGCGGCTTGACATAGGCGTTGGCGGCGACGGTCGAGGTGCGTTCGAATTCCTTGATTTCGCGGGCGAGGTCCGACGACAGCGACACCGCGACACCCGGCAGCGCCGCCTGCAGCCGTTCCGCCACCTTCTGTTCGTGGCCGGTGTTAGTGTAGGCGTGCAGCAGCGACACCGCGACCGATTCGACGTCGAGCGAGGCCAGCGCCGCGGCCATCCGGTCGATTTCAGCATCACTCAGCGGCACCACCACCGCACCGGTGGCGTCGAGCCGCTCGTCGAGCTCGATGCGATCGCCGGCGGCGATCAGTTGCTGCGGCATCTCGATTTCGAGATCGTAGATGTCGTAACGCCACTCGCGACCGATATCGAGCACGTCGCGCATGCCCTTGGTGACGACCAGCGCGGTTTTGGCGCCCTTGCGCTCGATCAGCGTATTGGTGATCAGCGTGGTGCCATGGACCACCTCCGCCAGCGGCGGCGCCGCGGCCCCGACCGACACGTCGACCGACATCTGGACCTGGCGCAGCAGATCCGCGATCACGGTGGAAACCGCCTCGCCGGGATCGTCGGGCGTGGTGGGCGACTTTGAAACCCAGATCCGCCCCTGCGGCGCGATGCTCGCCACGCCATCGGTGAACGTTCCGCCGATATCGACCGCGATGCGCAGGCTCAGGTCGGGAACGAAGGTCTTGTTCATCTCGGTCGTACTCCGGGCGGCAACACGCGTCTCAATAGGCAATGGTGATGAGCCGCTCTTCGGTCATCTCGCGAATGGCATAGGCAGGGCCTTCGCGGCCGTAGCCGCTGTCCTTCACGCCGCCGAACGGCATCACGTCGATCCTGGCGCTGGAGGCTTCGTTGACATGCACGCCGCCGAAGCGAAGCGCGCGCGACACCCGGAAGGCGGTCTTCAGATTGGTCGTGAACAGCCCGGCGGCGAGGCCGAACGGGCTGGCATTGGCGCGGGCAACGGCGTCGTCGATATCGTCGAATTCCATCAGGCAGACGACCGGGGCGAAGATTTCCTCGCAGACCACGCGCATCGTATCCTCGACCCGGTCGAGCACCGTGGGCGTGAACACCTGGCCGTCGAGGGTGCCGCCGGTCAGGATGCGGGCGCCGCCGGCAACGGCATCCCTGACCCATGATGCCGCCCGCTCGGCATGCGCGCGCGTGATCATCGGACCGACGACGACCGACGGATCGCTGGGGTCGCCGGCCTTGGTGGCGCGCACCGCCTCGACGAATTTCGGCACGAAATCGCCGGCGATGCGACGGTCGACGAACAGCCGCTGCACCGAGGTGCAGACCTGGCCGGCCTTGCGGAATCCGGCATTGATGATTTTCGGAATGGCGAGCGCGATATCGGCGTCTTGGCAGACGATGGTGCTGGCAATGCTGCCGAGCTCGAGCTGGACCCCGCGCAGGCCGGCGGCCTGCTGGATCTCGCGACCAACCTGCGTGCTGCCGGTGAAAGCGTAGAACGCGATCCGCTGATCGGCCAGAAGCTGGCGGCCGATGGTCTGGCCGGGTGCATGCACCAGCGCCAGCAGGCCGGCCGGCAGCCCGGCCTCCAGCAGGGCCTCGCACAGCGCGACCGCCGACAGCGGCGAATGGTTCGACGGCTTGATGACGACGGCGTTGCCGCCGGCAAGCGCCGGTCCGACCTTGTGCGCCAACGTATTGAGCGGCGAGTTGAACGGGGTGATGGCGCAGATCACGCCACGCGGCATGTGAACGGTGAAGCCGATGCGATCGCGGAGGCCGTCGGCGGCCTGCATCGGGACCAGATCGCCATTGAGACGCTTGGCTTCCTCGGCCGACAGTTCCAGCGTCTGGACGCAGCGGCGAACTTCGTTCTCACCGTCCGCACGGGTGAAGCCGGTCTCGTCGCGCATCAGCACCACCAGCGCTTCGATGCGCGCCTCGACGATCCGCGCGGCCTTCGACAGGATCCGATAGCGGTCGTAGGGTTTCAGTTGCGAGGATTGCACGGCCGCCAGCGCACCGGTGACGGCGAGCTCGACCTGCTGCGGCGAGGCGACCGCCATCTCGCCGAACACGGCGCCCTTGTATTTATCCATGAGGCGATCGGTCGAGACGCCATCGACCCAGCGCCCGTCGATCAAAAGTTGCGACATGACACGATCTTTCGGACTGTGGCCCTCACGGCTTGACGCCCATCCCCTGCATGAAATTGAGCCGGATCTTGACCGGGTCGCGCTCGGTGGTGCCGGCCGGCTTTTCGCCGTCGATCCTGGCGGCAATGAACCACGGGCCGTCTTCGCGAAGCGTGCGCTCGATCAGCGCCCCGAAATGAGCCTCGTCGGAGGCCCAGAAGCTTTGCGCGATGCCGGCGCCTTTCGCCATCGCGACGAGGTCGGTGCCGGATGCGGTCAGCGTCTGCTGCGAACCGGTGATCTGATAAAGTCCGTTGTCCCAGATGATGATCGCGAGGTTCTTGCAGGCCTCCGCCGCGACGGTTCCCAACGCGCCGAGCTGCATCAGGATCGAGCCGTCGCCATCGAGCGCGAACACCTTGCGCTGCGGCTGGGCCAGCGCGACGCCGAGCGCGATCGGGGTCGCAAGGCCCATGCTGCCGAGCATGTAGAAATTCTGCGGGCGCTGCCCGCTCGCCCAAAGATCGAAATTGCTGTTGCCGATGCCGCCGATGACGGCTTCGTCGGATTTCAGCCTGTCGGCCAGAAGCCGCGTCAGAACCGATCGGTTCATGACGCGGACTTCATTCCGGATGTTTGGCGTCTTGAGGTCCGGCATCGTATTCCCCCTCAGGCCGCGACGCGTTTGGTCAACAGCGGCGACAGGATGATTGCCGCCGGCGCCTGGGTCGCGAACGCCTGCTTGACCATGTTGTCGACCACGAATTCGAGCTCGCCCATGTCCTGGATCGCGAAATGTTCGATGCCCAGCGACACCAGCACCGGGCGCATGGTGCGGCAGACAATGGCCTGGCCCTTCTGGAAATCGCCGAGCGTTCCGCGCTCCGAGATCATCATCAGGAACGGAATTTCATAGGGAACGATCAGCGAGGCCAGCGCGTTCGGACTCGTCGCAAAGCCGCTGGTCTGCATCAACGCGATGCCGCGCTTGCCGGCCATATAGGCGCCGGCCACAATCGCCACGGCCTCTTCTTCCCGCGCCGGGCAAACCACCTTGAAGTCCGGATCGGCATGGAGCAGCTTGATCAGCGGCGCCAGCACATTGTCCGGAATATAGGCGACGAGCCTGACGTCGTTGGCCTTGAGGACGCGCGCGACGACCGCATACCATGTCTCATCGGTCTGACTGGACATCTGCTTCATATCCCAATGTGGTCTTGACGACAGGCGCCGATGGTTTCCGCTGCATTGCCAGGAAACATCGTGCCGGATGCGGGCAGCTCCTGCGTAGGAGCGGGAGCGGGTGCGCGCAAACAACTAATTCCTCTGAATTGTTCGTTGCGAAAAATATATCGCATGGTGTCAGCCATCCGCCGTCGTGAGATAGGCGCCGCGTCCGCTGGCAATCAGCGCGCCGGCTTCGTCGTGGATCTGCGCTTCGCACACCGAGAACTGCTTGCCGAGCTTGATGATGCGGCCCTTGGCGATGAGGTCGCCGCGCTTGGCGAGCCGGTGGTAGTCGACCCGCATGTCGATGGTCGGCACCGGGCGGCCCATCCGCTCGATCAGCGCGAAATCGGCGGCGAAATCCAGCAAGGCCGCCAGAATGCCACCCTGGGTCTGGCCGATCGTCGGATTGGCGACCCACTCCTCGCGCCACGTCGCCTTGACGGTGATCTCGTCGTTGCCGAGTTCGAGAACCCGCAGGCCGAGCCAGCTCAGATACGGACTGCGCGCAATGATCGCCTGAACGTCCTCCGCCGTCATGCGCTCTTCTCCGCGGCAGCGGACGCAGTCTGGACCATGGCCGAGGCCCGCGAGACCAGTTCCTTGCGGTCGATCTTGCCGATGGCGTTCATCGGCAGTGATTTCAGAAACACGACGCGACGTGGATACTGATAGGGCGGCGCGTTGTTCAACGCGAAGGCCTTGACGTCCTCTTCGGAAAGATCGGAGCCGTCGCGCTTGACGACGAAGGCGTAGGGGATGCGGTACTTGATTTCGTCCGGGGCCGGCACTATCACGGCCTGCTCGACATCGGCGTGCCGTTCGAGCATCACCTCGACTTCGCTCGGATAGATGTTGTGGCCGCTGGACACGAACATATCGTCCGACCGGCCGATAAAATAGAACCAGCCGGTCGCATCGCGCCGCAGGATATCGCCGGTATTGTACCAGCCATCCTTCATGCGCTTTTGCATTTCCGCCGGATTATTATGATAGCCGTTCATCATGCCGGGACCCCGGACATGCAGCGTGCCGAAATTCTCATCGTCGCCGCCGACGAGACGAAACTCGTTGCCGGCGATCGGCCAGCCGATCGAATGCCGCGGCCGCGCTTCGCCGCGCGGGTGGCGGCCGAACAGCGCCGCGCTGGCCTCGGTAATGCCGAAGATCTGCACGATGTCGGCGGCCGGAAATGTCTCGGCGACGGCATCGATCAGGGTGTCGGTCGCCGGTGCGCCG
>JAQGJF010000282.1 GCA_028290765.1 Tardiphaga sp. | reverse complement strand
CCCGAGAACCTTCAGCATGAATTTGAATGACGGATGCGTCGGACCGTTCCGGGCAAAAGACCGGCCTCTCGCGCTTTTGGGCCAAACCAAAGTAAGGCGAAAGGTTCCTGGCCGTCCGCACAAATTGTCGCGGACGCGTTCGCGGAACCGGTGAAGGCACCCGACGTTTCACAGGCGCAGGATTTTCGGATTTGATTAAAGGAGTCGAGCCATGCCCCACATTCAGACAGGCGATCGGAAGGTTACGCAAATCACCGTTATCGAAGCCGAGCCCGAAAAGCAGGATGAGGCGCTGGCGTTGATGGCCGAGCGCGCGCGTTTCATGGCGCGTCAACCGGGTTTTATCTCCATCAGCCTGCATCGAAACCTCGACCGGCGACGCATTGTAAATTACGTGCAATGGCAGGATCGTGAACTATTGCAGTCGGCCCACCGTTCGCCGGATTTTCGCAAGGCGTGGCGTGAGTTCGACGATTTGACAGATGAAATCGATCCCCATCTGTACGAAGTCGCGCAGGTTCTTGACGGCAGCCATTGAGCGCTTCGCGCGCATCGAAATCCGGCATCAGGGGGTCCGGCCGCGCGGAACCCGGGCGACCACGGATGCGTTTTGCAACCAACAGGGCGCTGTTGCCGCAATTCCTCAATACCGTCGCGGCACGGGCGCGATCTGGCGGTGTCTGATGGAGAACGATCATGCCGGAGAAGCGAACAATCGAGAGGGCTCGCAAGGACAAGCGGGCGGGCAAGTCGCCAACTACTCAGGCCGGCGAATTTGTGCACGAGGAGATCCGCAAGATTCGACGCGGCCAACATGGGGCGAGATCGCCACGACAGGCGGTTGCCATAGGGCTTTCCAAGGCGAGGCGCGCCGGCGTCGGACTTCGCCCGCCAAAAAAAGGCAAAGCCAAGGCCAGCACCCGCAAGAGCGCTGAATACGCTTATGAGGCGGGCCAGGGCAAGCGGAAGCCCCGCCGGCGGCCGCGTGTCTCGCGCGCCGTCTCGCGGGTCCTGAAGCGCGAACCGCGCAGCACGGCCTCGCACGCCGCGCTCTCGAAGCAAGCGCAACGCGCTGCTTCGCATCGTTCCGCATCCGCTCGCTCCGCCGCGGCACGCAAGGCGATGAAGACGAAAGGCTCCGCCGGGCGCTCCGCCGCAGCCAAAAAGGCGGCACGGACAAGAGCCCGCAAAGGACGATGAGGCGGTGTTGCAATGCCTGTGGTGCCAGCCCCCGTCGAAACTGAACTGAAATTTGAGCTTCCGTCCTCCGAGGTGGCGAAGCTGAACAGGGTTGCCTGGCTTCGACACGGCAAAGCCGCCAAACCGGCGACGCAGGTATCGATCTATTTCGACACCGACAAATCCGTTCTGCGAAAAAACGGCATGACGTTTCGCGTGCGGCGCATCGGGCGTCGCTACGTTCAAACCATCAAGGCCCCAGACGGAGGATTGCTCGATCGCAACGAGTGGGAAACCGAGCTTACGAGCGGAAAGCCAGACTTTGGCGCCGTACGCCGCACCGCTCTGGAACCGTTGCTGACGAAAAAGCTTCGCCGGGAATTACGGCCTGTGTTCGAGACTCGCGTTCGTCGCAAGACCTATCCGCTCAAGGTCGGGGGATCGCAGATCGAACTGACGTTGGATCGCGGCGAGATCGGCACCAGCGGCCGCTCAAGGCCGTTATGCGAGATCGAAATCGAGCTCAAGACCGGCGACAGAGCCGAGCTTTTCAAGATGGCCCGCGCCATCGCTCGCGTCACCTCCGCCGAACTTGCCGTCAAGAGCAAGGCGCAGCGCGGTTACGAGCTGCTCGATGGCAGTGATGGCTCCGCGGCGGCAAAGGCAGATTCCGTCGCTCTCACGCCGGCTACCGCAACGCGGCATGCCTTTGCCTTGATCGCGGCCTCCTGCGTCAAACAAGTGATCGTAAACAAGCCTGCGCTGCTTGCCGGGAATCCCGTCGGCGTCCATCAGATGCGGATCGGCTTGCGCCGGCTGCGCGCGGCGATTTCGCTGTTTTCCGACATCCTGGAACAGCCCGAGAAGAATGTGATAAAACAGGAGTTGAAATGGCTCACCGAAGAGTTAGGTCCGGCTCGGGAATTCGAGGTCTTTCTGACCCATGTGGTGGCGCCGGCAAGGCGTCATCATCGCCGGCTCACCGGAATGCGGCGCTTGTCCTCCGATTTGGCTGAACGGCGGCGGTCATCGGACGAGAGAGCCCGCAATGCGGTCCGGTCAGAACGGTTTCGCCACTTGCTGCTGAACGTCGCGACATGGCTCGAAATAGGCGAGTGGCGTCACCCGCGCGTGGAGCTGTTGCGGGAACTCGGAGATATGCCCATTGCGATCTCCGCCGCCACGCAATTAAGGCGTCTTTCGAAGAAAATAAGAAAGAGAGGCCAACTCCTGCCGAAGTTCGATCAACACCAGCGGCACAAGCTGCGAATCCAGGCCAAAAAGCTGCGCTATGCGACCGATTTCTTCGAAGCGGTCTTTTCCGGCAAAAAGGCGTCAAAGTCGCGCAAGACGTTCCTCTCGGCGCTCGAGGATTTGCAAGACCGCCTTGGCGACCTCAACGATATCGCCGTGCATGAAGACCTTATTGCGGATATTGCAAACAGCTCCGCGCCAAAGGCACAAGCCAAAAGCCGCCCGCAGCGGGCATTCGCCGCGGGTGTGCTAATGGGCCACGAAGATGCCCGCCTCAACGCCGTCCTGGCCGCCGCCGTCGCATCCTGCGAGAGGTTTGCGCAAGCAAAGCCATTCTGGAAATAGGCCGGTGACGGATCTCTGCCACCGCGAAGCGGAAAAGTTCCACGACCTTCTGTCGGTTCAGGTATGCAAACTTTCATATCTTAGTGTCGTCGAGCGGGCGGAAAAATTTTCGGCTGTGTCGTAATTTATATTGCGACTTGGCGTGTTTCCCCTCAATGCCAGAAGCCAATCCAACGCCCGATCAGATTTCCGCTTGTTTAGACGGCGCGTGAGGCGAGGTTTTTTCTGGGAGCCAGCGCGGGCCGCTTTCGCCTCGGCGTCGTTTCGGGGGCATATCTTGGGACAGAGCGAACCATTCGACCTGACTGCAAACGAATGCGAGGAGCGCGCCATCGACCGCCTCGCAAACTACGAGATGCTGTCGGTGGAAGAAAAACTCGACGCCCTCAAAGACGCCCGCGAACTCTTGCGCATAGCAAATGTGAAACGCTGGCGGGAGCGCGAGGAGTTCCCTTCGCGGTATGAGCGACCGGCATCGCCGCTCGCTGCCCTGCACGATGCTGTGATCCGCGGCAGATGAAATCGAAATTCGCACGTCGGAACTTTGCGCGTGATCAGGCTTTGATCGCACTCAACTTCGATCGCATTCAATGGAGGATATCCCGATGCCGGTCATCCAGTTGAAACGCGCAGAGCGGGCGATCGAGAGAATCAGGGAACAGGCCGAACTGCCACCGGAAACAGCGATTGCGCTTCAGGAACTCGTTGACGTCGTTCGGAACGTGGAGGGCCCGATTATCGGCGCTGGAAAGCAGGGGGCGCATCCATCCAACGGCCGAGATGGACCTGCCCAATCGCCAGTGA
>JAQGJF010000234.1 GCA_028290765.1 Tardiphaga sp. | reverse complement strand
GACCAAGGACGGTAGACCATATCGGATAAAACCGTAATGCCCATGCCGGCGGCGACCATGCTGCGCACGGCCTCGACCGACGAGGTTCGAAAGATGACGTTCGGCTTGAAGGGCGTTCGCGACCAGTAACGGCTTGCGGTATGGCTGGCTTCATCGACAGTCAGCATGACATAGGGATGTTCCGCCACGTCGCGGAGCTGCACCTTGTCTTGCTTCATCAGGGAATGCTCGACCGGCAACCAAAGACGCCGCCGCGAGCGTATCAGGGTTTCGAATTGCAACCTTTCGCGGGCCCCGAGATTGGAGACCAGCATCACCGCTATGTCCAACGCCCCATCAAGCAATGCTCGTTCGATGACATCCCGCGATGCTTCGTAGAGATCGAGCGTCACATTGGGAAAATTGCTGGCGAAACGGGCGTGATGGCGCGGCAGAAAATAGCCCGCCACCGTGTAGGTGACGCCAACACGGACCGTGCCGCTTATCGCGGCACTGTTTGCCCACGGTTCGCGCACGGCCTCGGCCAGGGCCGCCAGGACATTACGTCCGTGCAGCAGGAAACGGTTGCCCTCCCGCGTCAACGAGACACCGCTCGAATTGCGGTCGAACAGGCGCACCCCCAGCATCCCTTCGAGCTGCTGTACGGCAGCCGTCACGGCCGATTGCGAAACGTTCAGTTCCACCGCAGCCTGAGAGATCCGACCGGACTCCGCTGCGGCGATGAAGTAGCGGATCTGTTTCAACGAAACTGACACGCCTGTCTCCGGCTAGCGGGAGGGTATCCACTCTGCCGGCCGGTCGGAAGACCATGACGGCGCGAGGGATCTGCTATCTGAATTCATAATATCATGCAGTGCAATTTCCGATTTTACAATACTGCGACGACTTGCAAGTCTCGTTGCCGGGCATTCCACCGAAGCGAGAGCCATTTAATGGTCCTGATCAATTGCGATATGGGCGAGGGTTTCGGCATCTGGAAGCTAGGCGATGATGCCGGCATCATGCCTTCGATACATATCGCCAATGTCGCCTGCGGCTTTCACGGCTCCGATTTCAACCACATGCGTTCCACCGTGCGGCTGGCCAAAAGCCATGGAGTACGGGTGGGAGCTCACCCTTCGCTACCGGATCTGCAAGGCTTCGGCCGGCGCGAGATGAAGATCGGACGTGAGGAACTGGCCAATTGCCTGATCTACCAGATCGGCGCGTTGAAGGGCTTTCTCGACGCCGAAGGCATGACGCTCAATCACATCAAGCCGCATGGCTCGCTATATGGCATGGCGGCGCGCCAGCCCGATATTGCCAACGCGATCTGCGACGCAGCCGACGTGTTCAAGGTCCCGCTGCTCGGCATGATCGACACGCTGCATGAAACCATCTACCCCGAACGCGGGCACTCCCTCATTCGCGAATTCTACGCCGACCTTGATTATGCCGACGACGGCACCTTGATCATCACCCGCGAGCACCCTCCCGTCGACCCGCAGCAAGCTGCCAAACGCTGTTTGCGCGCGATACGCGAGGGATTGGTCAGCTCGATCGGCGGCAAGGATATCCGGGTCAAAACCGAGACGATCTGTGTTCATTCCGATACGCCGGGGGCTGATCAGGTCGCGAGAGTCCTGCGCGAAATGCTGCAGGCGGAAGGTATCTTCCCGACGACAGCACGTTGAAACAGCTGGCAACGCGATCCAGAAGAAAGCGAAAATGGCCGTCAGAACCATCCAGGCTCCTCTCCCCGGAACGTTCTATCGTTCTTCCGCACCCGGCCAGCCGGTGTTCAAGTCCGAAGGCGACGCCGTCGGAATAGGCGACACCATTGGCCTGATCGAGGTCATGAAGACCTTCACGCCTGTCGTGGCCGAGGAAGCCGGCACGCTGCGCGCCTTCCATGTCGAGAACGAGGATGCGATCATGGCCGGTCAGCCGCTTTACGACATCGAGGGCTGACCATGACGATCCGCCGGATCTTCATTGCCAACCGCGGAGAGATCGCCGTCCGTATCATCCGTGCAGCAAAGGAACTGGGTATCGCCACGGCTCAGGCCGTCAGTGCCGCCGATCGCGACATGCTGGCGGCTCGCCTTGCCGACATCATCGTGCCGGTCGGCCCGGCGCACGCCACCAAATCCTATCTCAACAAGGATGCGATGCTGCAGGCCGCGATCGACAGCGGCTGCGACGCAGTGCACCCCGGATATGGCTTTCTGTCCGAGAACGCCGATTTCGCCGAAATGGTCGAGAAAGCGGGTCTCGTCTTCATCGGGCCGAAGGCTGAAACCATCCGCGCCATGGGCGACAAGGCGACCGCTCGCATCATGGCGGCCCGGGCGGGTGTGCCGACGGTGCCGGGCAGTGAGGGCCGGATCAAGGACGCCGACGAAGCCATGCGTGTGGCCGAGACCATCGGCTACCCCGTGATGATCAAGGCCTCGGCCGGCGGTGGCGGGCGAGGCATTCGTGTTGCCGATACGCCCGCCGATCTGGAAACGCTGATGCCGCGGGCCAGCGCCGAGGCGCAGGCAGCCTTTGGCGATGGCGGGGTCTATCTTGAGCGCTTCGTGCATCGTGCGCGGCACGTCGAGGTGCAAATTCTCGGGGATGGCGAC
>JAQGJF010000225.1 GCA_028290765.1 Tardiphaga sp. | reverse complement strand
TGACGGTCTTCACCACGTCGGGTCCGGTGACGAACATGTAGCTGGTGTTCTTCACCATGAAGATGAAATCGGTCATGGCCGGCGAATAGACGTCGCCGCCGGCGCACGGCCCCATGATGACGCTGATCTGCGGGATCACGCCGGAGGCAATGACGTTGCGGCGGAACACATAGGAATAGCCGGCGAGTGCGGCGACGCCTTCCTGGATCCGGGCGCCGCCGGCATCGTAGAGGCCGATGATCGGCGCCCTCGCCTTCATCGCCATGTCCTGGATTTTGACGATTTTCTGGGCGTGAGTCTCGGAAAGCGAGCCACCGAACACGGTAAAATCCTTGGCGAAGACAAAGGTCTTGCGGCCGTTGACGGTGCCCCAGCCGGTGACGACGCCGTCGCCCGGCACCTTGGATTTCTCCATGCCGAATTCCACCGACCGGTGCTCGACGAACATGTCGAATTCCTCGAAACTGCCCTTGTCGAGCAGGATCTCGATGCGCTCCCGCGCGGTCAGCTTGCCGCGGGCGTGCTGCGCCTCGATGCGCTTCTCGCCGCCGCCGAGCTTGGCGCCGGCGCGCCGGTCTTCGAGGGTCTCCAGGATATCCTTCATGTGCTCCAGCCCGTGTTTCGGCGGCGCGATGAGCAGCCTTGGCCGCTGTCTTGCCGCGAGATTTGACCGGGTTCTAACACGGGGTTTTCGGCGGTGGAAACGCCGTTGCGGCGCCGGGAGGGCCGGCCGTGGCTTGACTGTGCCTTGGCCGCGGGCACGCGTCCGTCTTATATGCCTTTATGCCTTAGACCCATGGGGAGAGCGCGCATGACGGACGTTGAAGGCAGCAACGAAGCTGGCGCGGTCACCGGCGAGGTGCGCGCCCTGCTCCGGATCGAGGGGCTGGCGCTGTTTTGCGCTGCTACCGTGTTCTATGGGGTCTCGGGGGCCTCCTGGTGGCTGTTCGGCGTGCTGTTTCTGGCGCCGGATTTGAGCTTTGCGGCCTATCTCGCCGGGGCGCGGCTCGGGGCGATCGGCTACAACGCCCTCCATGCCACCATCGGGCCGCTGCTGCTCGGGCTCGTCAGCCTCGCCATGGCTTGGCCGATCGCCGGGTTGGTGGCGCTGATCTGGCTCGCCCATATCGGCTTCGACCGCGCGCTCGGCTACGGCCTGAAATACAACGCCGGATTCGGCTTTACCCATCTCGGCCACATCGGGCCGGCGGCGAAAACCTCGTAGCGCCTTAATGGTAGTCCTCGCCGCGTGCGACGAGCGCAATTGCGCTCGCGCAGGGGTCACTGCGTTCCTTCGCAGGGACGACTCGTGGAGCCCCTACTTCTCCCCCGGCTTGAACGGCGCTTCCTTGCCGGGCGGCGTCGATTCCTCCGCCATCGCCAGCATCATCGCGATCGAAACATAGGTCCCCGCCACCGAGGTCAGGTCGACGATCTGCTGGTCGTTGAAAATCTTCTTCGCCCGCGCATAGGTTTCGTCCGAAACCTTCTGCGTGGTGGTCAGTTCGGTGACGAAATCATACACCGTCGCCTCGTCTTCGGACATGTTGGACGGGCGCTTGCTGGCTTTCAGCTCGGCGATGATCTCGGACGAAAGCCCGGCCTGCTGCGCCAGCGGCGCATGCGCGTACCACTCGACCTGCGAACGCCATTGCCGCCCGATGATGAGGATCGCGAACTCGTTGAGCTTTGCCGGGACCGAGGTTTCCCAGCGCAGATAATGAAACAGGTCGAACAGCCGCTGGCCGAGCACCGGACTGCGCATCATCGGATTATACGGCCCGGCCAGTCCGACGCTGGAGACCTTCATCACCTGCTCGCCGAGCGACTTCTGCGCCTCGTTGAGCTGCTCCATGGTGAGCTGCGGAAAGCGCGGCTCCCTGCCGGTGGCCGGCGGGGCAAACAGGGTTGCCGCCAGCCAACCGCCGCCGGCGGCCAGGGTCAGCGACGCCATCCAGAGCGACATCGATTTCATGATTTCCTCCGTACTTTTTTATGAGTACGGAATGCTATGCCAGCGCCAGAGCCCGCGCCAGCCGAATGACGCATCTCTGATATCGTCAGATCAGATCGCGCCGATATCGGTCAGGCATTGCTGCAGCAACGTCATGCGGGCGGCGGTGTGGCGCGGCTCGCGGACATCGAGATTGAGCGCGAACACCGTCTGGGCGCTGCCCTTCTCGGCCCAGCCCACCACCCAGCCCAGCGACGGCTTGCCGATCTCAGCGCCGAGCAGACCGGTCTTGGCGCGGATGATCGAATCGCCGGCCTTGGTGACGGGGAGAATGTCGCGCACGAGGTCCTGGCTGCGCTTGGAGACCGGCAGCACGCCGCGCCGCAGGCGATCGACGAAATCGATCTGCTGAACCGGATCGATCCGCAGATCGCCGGTGAGCCAGAACTGGTCGATGCCGCCGCCGATATTGTGGTTGCCGTAATCGAGCAGATCGACGTATTTCTGCATCCGCTCGGCGCCGATGCGGCGCGCGATCTCCTGATAGACCGGCACCACCGAGGCGGCGATCGCCGAGCGCATCGTGTGGTCGCGATTCCACGGCTCGATGTCGCGCCTGACGCCGTCCCACTTGAACACGTCCTTGTCGGCATCCTCGACCACGCCGGTTTCCAGCGCGATCAGCGAATTCGCAATCTTGAAGGTGGAGGCCGGCAGGAACGCCTGCCCGGAGCGATCCTTGTCGCTGGCGACGATCAGATAGTCGTCGATCTTGTAGCCGACGAAAGTCCCGGCCGTTCCCTCATCGGTGAAACGTTTGGCCAGGGCGTCACGGATCTCGCTGCGCTGAGGCGCGACATTGGCCAGCACGGTGGGAGAGATGCTGGCGGCGGCTAGCAGACCGAGAAGGTAGCGACGATGGATCAAGGGGCACCTGGGTTAAGAAAACGATGAGGTGACTTGGCTTCGCATCGTGGAGAAAGAATGACGATGCGGGTATTTTGCGGGGAGAGGCGCTTACGCGGCAGCCTCTACCGCACCCGGCCCGAGAGCCGCAGCACGAACACCAGCACTTCGGCGACGGCCTTGTACAGCTCCGCCGGAATTTCTTCGCCGATATCGACATTGGACAGCGCGCCGGCCAGCACTTCGTTTTCCTCGATCGGAATATCGTGCGCCTTGGCGACCTCGATGATCTTCGAGCCGATGGCGCCCTTGCCCTTGGCGACCACGCGCGGCGCGCCGAGATGGTCGTAATGCAGGGCGACCGCGAGCGGCTTTTTGGTTTGCGCCGTCATAGCGCGCGATCCGGGATTGCGATCATAATGCGCGATCCAGGAAATGCCCCGCGGAGGCCGGCGCGGGTTGTGTCGGCGCGCCCTCCCCGATCACGATATCGCCGGGCTGCAGTTCGGCGCGAACCAGCGCCTGGCTCAGTTGCGCGGCGCCGGCGCGCAGCCGCGCGACGGTGGCCGGGCGCTCGGCCCACATCCGCACCGAAGTCTTGTCGCCGGTCAGGGAAATCAGGGCGTGAACCGGTCCGGCGGGCTCGATATCGAGCGAGAATCGCGCGCGCCAGACCCGCTTGGCGGCTTCGACCTCTTGGCCGGCGCCGTCGCGTGAAATCTCGAACTGCGCCACCGCAGTGCCCTGCAGCGTGGCAAACGGAAGTTCGAAATTCCAGCGCGGCGCGGCGGGGTCCAGCCGCGGAACGGTGGTATCGACACGGTCGGGCAGCGAGGCCACCTGCAGCAGGGACTGCCGCGCAATGGCGCCGTCGGTATCGGCGAGCAGATGATGCATCGCCGTCTCGACCGGCGAATTCGAAACCAGCGTGGCCGGCATCACGGGCTGCGCCGCCGGCAAGGCGCCGTTGATCGGCGGCGGCGGCAGATTGGTGCGCGCGAAAGCGGCGTCGTCGACGCGCGAAGTCCGGGTTCCGGTGACGGTCGGCAGCAGCGAGAGCATCAGGCCGTCGTCGAACATCAGCCCCGACGCGTTGAGCGGGCCGGCCTGCAGGGTCTCCTGCAGCAGGCTCAGCCCGGCGGTGTTGGCGGCGGCGCGCGCCGCCGCATCGGCCGGGGTCGATGCCGGAGGGATGATCTGCTTTGCCACGCTGAAGTCGAACACCTCGTCCATCAAGGGCAGCGCGGCGCCATGCAGCGAGGCGGCGGCCGTGCCGGTCTCCGGCGACAGCAAGGGCACCAGCGCGGGCGAGGCCGTAGACGGCGTTTCGGGGGCGGAACGCGACGTGCCGGGAATGATCGGCGGCGCCCCCTGCTCCAGCACCACAACGGGCGCACCATCCCGCGGCACCACCGTGGCCGGTGATGCCGCGCCCTGCGGCACGATGACGATCTGCGGCGCCGCGCCTGGCGTTCCGCTCGCGCCACCGAGCGAGGTCGCCAGCACCTGGCGCAACACGATCAGCGCGGCCTTGAGATCCGGCGTCGCCGCCGACGGCGCCGATCCCGAGGCCAGATGCGCCTCCAGGAACAGGCCGGAATTCTGGAACGCCTGTTTGACGTCTTTGCCGGTCAGGTTTTGATCGAGGCCGGTCCGCTGCGCCAGCAACTGCGCCACCGCCTGCTGGACCTGCGGCGGCAGGCCGGTCAGTCCGGCGGCGACGTCGAGATTGGCAAACAGCGGCGCCAGGCTGGTCTGCTGGGTCGCGGCGATCTGCGCCGCCGTCGATACCGCGAGCGCTTCCTGCGGGGTGAGTTGATTGGCCGGAGGAACCGCGGATGCGGTCTGGGCCGCGATCCGGACCGCGGCGTCGGGCGCCAAAGTGACCTGGTCGAACGCAGCCGCGGCACCGGCGGAACCGTTGACACCCTGGCCGGCGGACGCCCCGTTTTGCGGGTTGACCACCGCGAGCCTGATCCCGCTGTCGGTCTGCGAGACCGCCAGTTGCAGGGTCTGGCCGGCTTGCAGCGGGATTTGCGACTGGACGTCGAGCGACTGGCCGCCGATCGCGATCCGGACCTGGTCATTGCCGAGGATCTGGAGCACGCGGGCGTTGACCACGCTGCCCGGCTGCAGAACGACATCCGCCGTCACGCCTTGCGCGGCGATAACCGGAACGTTCTGATTGACGACGATCGACATGGACTTCACCGGAAAGTTCCGGATGAAGCTAATCGAGGGTTCTTAACCTCTCGTTAACCGGCAGGCGGACTGAGCGTCTTCAGGACCCATGCAGCGGCCTTGAAATCGACCAGCCGGGCGGCGCGGCGGGCCGCCACCTCGCCGTCGACGCCCCATTGTTCGCTGTTCCAGTCCTCGTCGACGTAAGCCGCACTCCACACTTGATCCTCGTCGAGGAAACCGTGCAGCAGCGCCAGCGCCAGCAGTGCGGAGCCGGTCAGCGTCGTCACGATATGGAGAGCGGCAATCGACCAGGGCTCACCTGGCAGCGCGGCCCGCGCCGCGGCGACGGCCTGCTCGGGCTGGCGCACATGCACGATTCCCTGCGCCAATATGAAATGCGCGCCCAGCGTTTGCGCGGCCCAGAACAGCACCGGGTCCCAATGCCGGGCTTCCCGCTCGACCAGGGCTTCGGGATGGCCGGCGCGATAGAACAGCAAATCGGTTTCGAAATATTTGGCGACGTCGTCGGCGACGGCTCCGACGCGCTCCGTCACGGCATCGATGACGCTGTTGGCCAGCCGCGTCAGCGGCATGGTCATGGGATTGATGATGTCCTTTTGAGCGGCCCATTCCGCGGCCATCGCCTCGGCGATGTCGGCGGTCGGCGCCACCAGCGGGCGGCGCGAAGGGGTGCGCACCGGCTTGTCGTCGAGCGTGATCGCGAACCCGTCGGGTCCCGGGGCAACGCCTGCGGCCTTATAAAAGCGCTTGCGCTGCGGCCCACGGGTCGATTGTCGCACCGCCTCTTCCGGGTCGAGCGACGACTGTCCAAACACTTCGTCAAACAGCTCACGCATGATGGCTCGGGTCTCGCATCTTCAGGGACAGTTTCGCCCAGGAGATTTACGCCAAGGATATGATAAGAGCGAGGGCGAATGGCGAAGCTCGGCCTTGCAATCTTCATCCTTGTGACCGGCCTCGCGGGCGCGCGACTTGAGGCCGGGTTCCGGTCGCCGGAATCCCTGGTCAGAAACGTCTATGCCTATTACGGCAATGGATCACCCGGTCTCTCCAGCGGTCTGCCGCATGATACCGAGACCGCACGGCAATTTTTCGATCAGACCCTGCAGAAGGACTGGTCGGCGGCCAAACCGCCCTATGATTTTCTGGTCCAATCGACGTCCTGGAAGCTCGGTGCCATTTCCGTCGCCATCACCCGCAAGCAATTCGACAATACCCATGTCGCGGTCGCGTTTCGCAACAACGAACGCGCCATCTCGCTCAACTTCCTGGTCGTCAACGGGCCAGACGGCTGGGTGATCGCCGACGTCGAAAGCACCCACGATTCCTTGCGGTCGTTCCTGGCTCAATACCGCAATTGAGCTGCCGAATGGCGCTGCCGCGGGGAACACGCGGCGCTCATTTCCGACCAGACCGCCCTTCCTTCAGAGACGAAATCAGACGTCGCGCGGCGATCGCGCGCCAAAAGCCGATTGACAACCCGGTGGCCCTGTGAAATTTTGTAGCTAATGAAAAATATTGCAGGTGGAGCGCGTGGACGGCAACGAGATGTCTTCTCCCCCGTTTGACGACGACGCCAGTCTCGCCTCGCGGGCCGCTTGGCTTCACTACGCCGGCGGCCTGACCCAGGGCGAGGTCGCCGAGCGTCTCAACATTCCCGCCATGAAGGCGCATCGCCTGATTGCGCGCGCGGGCCGCGATGGACTGATCCGTATTTTTGTCGACGGCGCAGTCGCCGAATGCATGCAGTTCGAAGAGGCGCTCAAGGCGCGCTTCAATCTCGAAACCGCACAGGTTGCTCCCGATCTCGGCGAGCCTGGATTGCCGCTCAAGGCGCTCGCATTCGCGGGCGCGAGCTATTTGCACGCGCTGCTGCAGCGTAATCCGGGGCAGATCGTCGGCATCGGCCATGGACGCACGCTTGCCGCCGTCGTGCGCCACCTTCCCACCATGCCGACTTCGGAGGTCAAGTTCGTCTCACTGCTTGGCGGGTTGACACGAAAATTTTCGGCAAGTCCCTTCGACGTCATCCATCTCATTGCCGAACGAACCGGCAGTGAAGCGTATCTGATGCCGGTGCCGCTTTACGCCAACAGCGCGGCCGACCGCGCCGTCCTGCTCGCACAATTGGGAATTTCCGCCGTGTTCGATCTGGCGCGGCAAGCAGATCTGATGCTGGTCGGCATCGGCGAAGCCCGGCCAAGCGGATCATTGGTACAGGTCGGCATGATCCGGCCGGATGAAGTCGCCGAACTCGAGCGCGTCGGCGTCGCCGGCGAGATGCTCGGCCACTTCTTCGACGCGCGCGGAAACATCATCGAAACCGAACTTTCCGGTCGTTCGATTTCCTTAGCCCCGGAAGATTTGCGCGGCCGCAACATCGTGGCGATCGCCGGCGGACCGGGCAAGGTCGCGGCCATCCGCGCCGCGCTGGCAAGCGGATTGCTGAAAGGACTTATCACCGACGAACTCACCGCGCGGTGTCTGGTAACAGACGACCCCGGGATCATGGATGACAAAAAGAACGGCACAAGCCGTCGCGTAAAATCCAATGGAAAAGTCAAGGGAGTGAAACATGACGGACAGGATCAAGGATCTCTTTGACGCCTACACGGCTGGTCGCGTCAGCCGCCGCGACCTCATGCGGGGAGCCGCCCAACTGGGAGTAACGGCTGCCGGCGCAAACTTTCTGC
Organism: Tardiphaga sp.; assembly: GCA_028290765.1. The sequence goes on along the minus strand of JAQGJF010000225.1, from coordinate 11,281 downwards.
TCGGTGCCAGCGCCACTGACGCCATGGCTGCCGACTACGACTGGCAGGCGCAGAAGGGCACTGCCATCAAGCTGCTGCTCAACAAGCATCCCTATGCCGACGCAATGATCGCCGACATCGAGAACTTCAAAAAGCTGACGGGCATCGCGATCAGTTACGACGTCTTCCCGGAAGACGTCTATTTCGACAAGGTCACCGCCGCACTGTCATCGAAATCCGATCAGTACGATGCTTTCATGACCGGCGCTTACATGACCTGGACCTACGGTCCGGCGGGATGGGTGGTCGACCTCAACGAGTACATCAAGGACCCGAAGAAGACCAATCCGAACTTCGCCTGGGACGACGTACTTCCGGGTCTGCGCTCCTCCACCGCCTGGAATGGCGTCCCCGGTGGCGCATTGGGATCTGCGGATGCCAAGCAATGGTGCATTCCCTGGGGCTATGAGTTGAACAATCTGACCTACAACCGCAAAATGTTCGACAAGGCCAAGGTGAGCGTGCCGAAGAACCTTGCCGAACTGTCGGCGACGGCCGCGAAGCTGACCAAGGATCTTGGCGGAGCGTACGGCGTTGGCGTGCGCGGCTCGCGCTCCTGGGCGACCATCCACCCCGGATTCCTTTCCGGCTATGCCAATTTCGGCGAGAAGGACCTGACGGTCGACAAGGGCGGAAAACTGAAGGCGGCGATGAACACCGCCGGCTCGAAGGCGTTTCATAAGCAATGGGTGCAGATGATCCAGGAATCGGGCCCGAAGAACTGGTCGACTTACACCTGGTATCAGGTCGGGACCGATCTCGGCGCCGGCGCGTCGGCGATGATCTTCGATGCCGACATTCTGGGCTATTTCGAAAACGGCGGCGACAACAAGGAAAAAGGCAACCTCGGCTATGCGGCGTTTGCGGCCAATCCGGCGGCGACGGCGCCAACGCCAAACGTCTGGATCTGGTCATTGGCGATGTCGAGCTTTTCCAAGAAAAAGGATGCCGCCTGGAAGTTCATGCAGTGGGCAACCTCGGTCGAGCATGACCTGTTCGGCGCGCGCAAAATGGATTTCGTCAATCCGGTTCGCGCCTCGGTCTGGAAGGACCAGGAATTCCGCGATCGGATCGCCAAGTCCTATCCCGGTTATCTGGAGCAGCACGACGTCTCCGCGCCGGGCGCGAAGATCTATTTCACCGCGCAACCGCTGTTCTTCGACGTCACGACCCTGTGGGCCGAAACGCTGCAGAAGATGGTGGCCAAAGAGGTCCCGGTCGACGAAGGTCTCGATCAGCTCGCTGCAAGCATCGACAAGCAGTTGCGGGAATCCGGCCTCGGCTAGGTGATCTTCGGCTTCTCGCATTCGGACCCATTCGCTCCGCCCGACCCGCCAGGGTCGGGCGCTGGAGGCTCTCCATGACGTCACAGCCGGTCAACGATTTCGTCGTGGTTCCGCGCCGCCGGTCGATCGAATGGCTCCCCTATCTGCTCAGCCTCCCGGCCTTGCTGGTTTGCGTCGGCATCCTGATTCCATTCGTGACCGCTCTGTATTATTCGACCCTGCGCTTCCGCCTCAACCTGCCTGCCCTCAAGGGTTTCATCTGGTTCGGCAACTATACCAACCTGTTGTGGGATCCCGAATTCTGGAACACCGTCAGCATTTCGCTGCGCTACACCGCCATTACCGTCGGCGTGGAACTGCTGCTCGGGCTGGCCATCGCGCTGCTGCTGCAACGGCAGACCCGCATCAACAACCTGATCTCGGTGCTGCTGCTGCTTCCCCTGATGACCGCGCCGGCCATCGCGGCATTGATGTGGAAACTGATGACCAATCCGAATTTCGGCATTCTGTCCTATCTGGTCAGCCTCGCCGGCGTTTCCGATTTCAGGTGGGCATCCAGTCCTTCTTCGGCGCTGTTCACGGTCGTTCTGGTCGATGTCTGGGTCTACACGCCCTTCATCATGGTGCTGCTGTTGGCGGGATTGCGATCGCTGCCGCAGCAGCCGTTCGAAGCCGCCGCGCTGGATGGCGTTCCCCGGCTGTTCGTGTTTTTTCGGATCACGCTGCCGATGCTGTCGCCCTATATCATCACCGCCAGCCTGTTCCGGCTGCTCGACGCCATTCAGCAATTCGACATCATCTACGCCATGACGCAAGGCGGCCCCGGCAACACGCTGCTGGTGTTTCAGGTGCGCGCCTATCTCGAATTCTACCAATACACCAACGTCGGCAAATCGGCGGCGCTGCTCGTCGTTCTCTGGGCCATTACCTATGTCCTGTCGAACATTTTCATCAAGCATTGGCTGCGTCTGCGCGAGCGCAGCCACGCGACCGCGTGAGGAGGACTGACCATGAATCACACCTCCATCATCGAGCGGATCGTTCGCGCCATACTGCTGACGCTGATCGTCGTTTTCTTCCTGTTCCCGATCTTCTGGATTCTGCTGATGTCGTTCCAGAGCAATGACCAGATTTTGCGGATCCCGCCGAGCCTGACGTTTGTCCCGACGCTCGACAACTACAAGGCGCTGATCAGCGGCCGGCTGATAACCAGCGCCGGCACGCTCGACATCGCCTTCATGCGCAATCTCGGCAACAGTGTGCTGTTGTCGACATGCGCCGTCGTGCTGGCCTTGATCCTGGGAGTCCCCGCGGCCTACGCCTTCGCGCGGTTCAAATTCCGGCTCAGCGAGGACATCGCCTTCACGCTGTTGTCCTTCCGCTTCGCTCCACCGCTGCTGGTTCTGCTGCCGCTGTCGCTGTATTTTCAGGATATGGGACTGGTCGACACCTATGTCGGGCTGATCTGGGTCTATCAACTGGTCGCCCTGCCGCTGATCCTTTGGATCGTGCGCGGCTATTTCGAGGACATCTCGCCCGACATCGAAAACGCCTATCGCGTCGCGGGCCATTCCTGGACCAGGACGTTCTTCAAGATCGCGGTGCCGCTCGCCGGGCCGGGAATCGCCGCCGCGGGCCTGTTGTCCTTTATTTTCTGCTGGAATAATTTCGTTTTCGCGCTGATCCTTGCCTCGGCCGACAAGCAGCCGGTCACGGTCGGCGCGTTGGCCTTCGTCACGGCTTCCGGCATCCAGTATGGTCAGGTCGCCGCCGCCATCGTGCTCTCCGTGACGCCAACCTTGCTGCTCGCTCTCTACGCCCAGCGCTGGCTGGTCCAGGGCCTGTCGCTCGGCGCCGTAAAGGGCTGATCATGGCGCAAATCGAAATCAGCCATCTCTGCAAATCCTTCAAGGACGACGCCGTCCTGAAGGACCTGTCGCTGAGCGTCGACAAGGGCGAGATCGTCGCGGTGTTCGGGCCGTCGGGGACCGGCAAGACGGTGCTGTTGCGCCTGCTCGCTGGAATCTACCCGCCCGACGCCGGAACTATCAGCCTTCGCGGCCGGGACGCCACCGACAGCCCGCCCGAAAAGCGTGGAATCGGGATGGCGTTCCAGAACTTCGCGCTGTTTCCGCACATGACGGCGCGGGACAATATTGCAAGCGCCCTGACGGCGCGAAAGATCGACTCCGGCGAGATCACGCGCAGGGTCGACGCGGTCGCCGCATTGCTCAAGATCGGCCACGTGCTCGGCCATTGGCCGCGTGAATTGTCCAACGGACAGAAGCAGCGAACCGCGCTAGCGCGGGCGCTGGTCGCCGATCCGGACATCCTGCTGCTGGACGATCCCTTGCGCAACGTCGATGCGAAGCTGAGATACGAGATGCGCCTCGAACTTCCGGCGCTGCTGAAACGTGCCGGCTCGACCGTTCTGTACGTGACCCAGGATTTCAAGGAGGCGATGGCGCTGGGCGACCGCATCGCGGTCGTGCTGAACGGGCAAATCGCGCAATGCGATACGCCCACGCGCATTTACGCCGAGCCCGCCAGCGTCGGCGTTGCGCGGCTGTTCGGCGATCCAACCCTCAACCTCGTCGACGTCGAACCGCGCCTGGTCGACGGCGCGCCCGAAGTGCTGGTCGGTGGCGCGCCGATCCGGCTTCCCGCGAGCTATGCCGCGGCAGCCGGAGGAAGCTACATACTCGGGCTGCGGCCGGAGTCGCTGCATCTCACCGAAGCCCATGCGCCGGGGACGATCGCCATCGATCTGGTGGCCGTGACCCCGTTGAACGACAAGTCCGTGCTGTTGCTCACGACCGAAGCTGGCGACGAACTGCTCGCCTCCGAAGCAGGCGACCGCGACCTCCCGCGTCGTGTCGGACCCGGGCGCGTCGCGCTGGACCTCGACTCCGTGCTTTTGTTCGATCGCGAAAGCGGACGGCGATTCGTCCCCATCAACGGTACCGGAGCGAGGCCATGAGCGCGTCGCTCTCGATCCGCGCCATCGACAAGATCTATCATCGCCGCGGCAAGACGCCGGTCCACGCGGTCAAGTCGCTCAGCATGGATGTGGGACGTGGCGAGATCGTCGCCCTGCTCGGCTCCTCCGGATGCGGCAAGACCTCGACCCTGCGCATGGTTGCGGGGTTCGAGGACGTCAGCGCCGGCGCGATCACACTCGCAGACCGGCGCGTCGAAAACCTGGCGCCAGCGGCTCGAAACGTCGCCATGGCGTTCGAAGGCTATTCGCTCTATCCGCCACTGACGGTGCGGGACAACATCGCCTTTGCGTTGAAGCGCGCGCGTCTTTCGGCGAGCGACGTCGCGCGGCGGGTGCAGCAGATGGCCGCGCTGGTCGAAATAGAACCCATCCTCGATCGCTATCCGAACGCCATTTCCGGAGGTCAGCAGCAGCGCGCGTCGCTGGCGCGGGCGCTGGTGCGCGATGCGGATCTCTACGTTCTGGATGAGCCGATGGGGCAGCTCGAGCCGCAACTGCGTGCGGTACTGCGCGGCCGGCTGAAGCGACTGCTCAAGGACCGCGAGATGACGTCGATTTTCGTGACCCATGACCAGACCGAAGCCAATGCGCTGGCCGACCGGATCGCGGTGATGGAAGGCGGGGTTTTGCAGCAGTTCGCCAATCAGCAGGATCTGAAGGAACGGCCCGCCAACCTCTACGTCGCCACCTTCATCGGCGAACCCCCGATGAACGTGTTTGATGCATCGGTGGTCCGGAGCGACGACCACACCACCTTTGCGCTCGACAATGGTCCGAGCTTGCGCTTCGGAAACAACGAGTTGGGACCGGACGCCCGCGAAGCGATCGGCAGCCGGCGAAAAGTCGTGATCGGCGTCCGTCCGCATCGGGTTGCAGTTGGCGGCGGCTGCGGAGAATTGGCCCGCGTCGTGTCCAACCAATGGCTTGGCGACCAGAGCCATCTGGCCCTGGCGGTAGCAGGAAAACTACTGGTGGCGGTGTCGCATGTGCAGGTGCGGGCGGCCGTCGGCGAGTGCCTGCCCTACAGCCTGCGGGCGCAGGATCTTCACATCTTCGATCCACAGACCACGGTCGCCCTGGCACACGGAGCGCGAGCGGCATGACGCGCGATCTGATCATCGGCATCGATGCGGGCACGTCGGTCCTCAAATCCGTGGCGTTTACGCTCGACGGCGTCCAGGTCGGAATGGCTTCGCGCCCGAATTGCTACGTCCGCTCCCGGGGCGGCTGCGTCGAGCAGGACATGCGCCGGACCTGGCACGAAGCGAAGCAAACACTTTGCGATCTGGCTGCGATCGTGCCCGGTCTGGCCGGCCGCGTGGCGGGGCTGGCGGTGACCGGCCAGGGAGATGGCTGCTGGCTGATCGATGCCGAGGGCGAACCGGTCGGCGATGCCCTGATCTGGCTCGACTCGCGGGCGGCCGAGATGGCGGCGAGTTTCGTCGCCGGCCCGGATCACGCCGCCCACTATGCGACCACCGGGACAGGCCTCAATGCCTGCCAGCAATCGATCCAGCTCGCCTGGCTGCAGCGGCATCAGCCGGAGCGCCTGGCAAAGGCAGCCAATGCGCTTCACTGCAAGGACTGGCTCTATTTCAGATTGACCGGAAAGGCTGCCGTCGATCCCTCCGAGGGACTCTTTACCTATGGCGATTTTCGCACGCGAGGCTACGCGCCGGCGGTCGCCGAGCGGCTCGGGATTGCACGGCAAACCCACCTGCTGCCCGACATCGTCGACGGCGCCGGCGCGCATCACGGCCTCACCGACCAGGCCGCCGCCGACACCGGGCTGCCGAGCGGACTGCCGGTCGTGCTCGGCTATGTCGACGTCGTATGTTCCGCGATCGGAGGTGGATTGTACGACGCCACCGGCACGGTCGGCTGCTCGATTATCGGTTCGACCGGCATGCATATGCGGATGGCCCCAAGCGCGGATTCGGTTTTCCTCAACGCGGCCTGTTCCGGCTACACCATGGCGCTTCCCGAAACCGGGCTGTATGCGCAGATCCAATCCAACATGGCGGCCACGGTCAACATCGACTGGCTGGTCGAGATGGCCCGGCAGGCATGCGCCATGGCCGGTATCGAGTCACACCGCGACGCGCTTCTGGCCGGCGTCGAAGCCCATGTCGCGGCTGCAACTCCGGGCAGCTCGCTGTATCATCCCTATATCCTGCAAGCCGGCGAACGTGGCCCGTTCATGAATGCCGACGCGCGAGCGCAATTCACCGGCCTGTCGACAAACACCACCTTCGCCGGTCTGTTTCGCGCGGTCTACGAAGGCCTCGCCTTCGCGGCCCGCGATTGTTACGGAGCCATGGGCACGATACCGGACGAGATCCGCGTCACCGGAGGTGCCGCGCGCTCAACCGCGCTGCTGCAGATTCTCGCCGACACACTCAACACGCCGGTGCGACGGGTGACGCGCGAGGAAACCGGCGCCGCGGGCGCGGCCATGATCGCGGCGATGAGCCTTGGGCTGCACTCAAGCCTCGCTGCCTGCGCCGACGTCTGGGTAACTCCTGCGCTTGGGGCACTCACTGCGCCCGATCCGAAACTCAGCCGGTTCTACAACGAGTTGTTTTCGATCTATCGATCCGTTCGGGAAGCCATGCCGCCAGTCTGGACCGCCTTGGCGCAGGCGCGGGAGTTGAACACATGAGCGAAGCCGTGGCGATCATAGGCGACCGCTTCATGTTGCCCCGCCTGTTCGAGGAGGCCCTGCGGGAGGCGTGCGGCGAAGCGCTTAAGATACGATCTCTCGAGCAGCCGTGGCCCGACGAGCCCATGGAGCACGGCTATGCCAAGGCGGGCATGGACGGCCTCAAGGAGTATATGGGCGAACCCGACGACATCGTCGCGTTCATCGACGACGCGCCGATCCTGGTAACCCATCTCGCACCGCTGTCGGCTGCGATGATGGATCGACTTCCTCACCTGAAGCTGGTTGCGGTTTCCCGCGGCGGGCCTGTCAATATCGACATCGTCGCCGCCCGCGAGCGAGGCATCAAGGTCGTCAACACCCCGGGACGCAACGCCAGCGCCGTCGCCGAATTCGCCATTGGCGCCATCCTGTCGCAAACCCGCATGATCACCCGCGGACACGACGCCCTGCGGCGCGGCGACTGGCGCGGCGATCTCTACCGCGCCGATCTTGCCGGAGATGAGCTTTCGGAGATGACGGTCGGTGTCGTCGGCTATGGACATATCGGCACGCGGGTGGTTCGCCTCCTCAAAGCCTTTGGCTGCCGCATTCTGGTCTGCGATCCCTACGTGCAGTTGTCGGTTGACGATCTGCGTGAGGGCGTCGAGCAAGTAAGCCTCGAGCGCCTGCTCGCGCAATCCGACGTGGTAAGCCTCCACCCGCGCGTCACGGAGGAAACCAGTGGAATGATCGGCAAGGTGCAGTTCGCCGCCATGAAGCCGGGATGCTTCTTCGTCAACACCGCGCGCGGTCCGCTGGTGGACTATCAGGCGCTGTACGACGCCTTGGTCTCGGATCACTTGCGCGGTGCCGCCATCGAGACCTTTGCGGTCGAGCCGGTGCCGCCGGACTGGCCATTACTTCAACTGCCAAACGTGACGCTGACGCCGCATATCGCGGGCGCTTCCGTCAAGACCGTCAGGATCGCAGCCCGCTCGGCGGCCCACGAAGTGCGGCGATACCTGAACGGCGAACCCCTCCTCAATCTCTGCTGAACTGTCAGGAGCTGACCATGGCCGACACCGAGCTGAACCTGCGAAAGGCGATCATCGACAAGTGCCGCTGGATGAATGCCAGCGGCCTCAATCAGGGTACGTCGGGAAACATCTCGGCCCGCCACGGCGAGACCATGCTGATTTCGCCATCCGCGACGCCTTACGATTCCCTGACCCCCGACATGATCGCCGCGATGCCCATCAATGGGGAGTATGGATCGTGGACGGGCCCGCTCAAGCCGTCGACGGAGTGGCGATTTCATCTCGACATCATGAAGGCGCGACCGGATGTCGGCGGCATCGTCCATACCCACGCGACCTACTCCACCGTTCTGGCGATCGCGCACAAGGAGATTCCGGCCTGCCACTACATGATGGCGGCGTTCGGAGGCATGAACGTGCGCGTTGCGGATTATGCCCGGTTCGGCACCAAGGAACTGTCGGAGCATGCGCTCAAGGCGTTGGAGAACCGGACCGCCTGCCTGCTGGCCAATCACGGGATGATTGCGACCGGCGGGTCACTGGACAAGGCGATGTGGCTGGCGGTCGAACTCGAGACGATCGCCCGGCAGTATTATCTCTCCCTCGCGATCGGCGGTCCGGTTTTGCTGAGCGAAGCCGACATCCGTGAAACAACGGCTGCCTTCGGCAGCTACGGCGTGCAGGACCCTCCAGCGAAACCGGCCAAAACGGCCGCAACGGGCTGATGCAACCCGATCTCGTCGATCTTCTCGTCGTCGGCGGCGGCATCAACGGCGCCGGGATTGCGCGTGATGCCGCCGGCCGCGGGCTCAGCGTCGTGCTCTGCGAGAAGGACGACCTTGCGCAGGGAACCAGTTCGCGCTCCGGAAAGCTCGTCCATGGCGGGTTGCGATATCTCGAATATTACGAGTTTCGCCTGGTTCGCGAGGCGCTGATCGAGCGCGAGGTGCTGCTGCAGGCGGCGCCGCACATCATCTGGCCGATGCGTTTCGTGCTGCCGCATTCGCGCGAGCAGCGGCCGGCCTGGATGATCCGGCTCGGACTGCTGCTGTACGACCATCTCGGCGGCCGAAAGCACCTTCCGAAATCGCGACGCCTCGACCTGCATCACGATCCCGCCGGCAAGGCGCTGAAGCCGGAATTTCGGACCGCCTTCGAATATTCCGATTGCTGGGTCGACGATGCGCGGCTGGTCGTGCTCAACGCGCTGGATGCGGCCGCTCGCGATGCCAGGATTCTCACGCGAACGGCGCTGCTAACCGCACGCCGCGAGAACGCGGTCTGGCGAGCCGAACTGCGGAACGACGCCGGATCCATCATCCGCGTGCTGGCCCGCTGCATCGTGAATGCGGCCGGTCCATGGGTCGAGCAAGTCATCACGCAAAAGGCCGGGCTCAATGCCGGTCATCGCGTCCGTCTCGTCAAGGGCAGCCACATCGTCGTCCCAAAATTCTGGGACGGGCCGCAGGCCTATCTGTTCCAGAACGATGACCGCCGGGTGATCTTCGTCAATCCCTATCAGGGCGACCTCTGCCTGATTGGGACCACCGATATCCCCTACAGCGGCGAAGCCGACAGCGTCGAGGCCAGCGAAGACGAAATCCGCTATCTGCTTCGCGCTGTCAATCGCTTCTGCGTGCACCAGCTCTCGCGCGCGGACGTCTTTCATTCGTTTTCCGGGGTCCGACCGCTGTTCGACGACAACGCCGAAGATCCGTCGGCGGTGACCCGCGATTACGTCTTCGAACTCAACGACGCCGATGGCGCCCTGCCGCTGTTGTCGGTGTTCGGTGGCAAGATCACAACGTTTCGCAAACTGTCGGAGCACGCCCTCGACAGGCTGAAGCCGTATTTTCCCGCCATGTCCGGTCCGTGGACAGCCAGCGCAGCGTTGCCGGGCGGGGATATCGCGGCAGCGGATTTCGATGCCTTTGCGGCGCGCCTGCGGCTCGACCATGCAGCCTTGCCAGGCGACGTGCTGGGTCACTATGCGCGTCTCTACGGCACGCGCGCGCGCCATCTGCTCGATGGCGTTCGAACACGCGCCGACCTCGGGCGTCATTTTGGCGGCATGCTCTATCAGCGGGAGGCCGAATTCCTGCGGCGCGAGGAATGGGCATCGACCGCCGATGACATCCTTGAGCGGCGTACCAAGCACGGGCTCCATCTCACCGCACAACAGAGACAGGCGTTCGGGGCCTGGTTCGATCCGATATCGGAATCCGCATGACCGCTATCAACGACCCCGACATTCATGAGCTGCTTGGTCTCGCCGCACGGCTCGGACAGGACCCGCTTTTGGTTCAAGGACCTGGTGGCAATATCTCCCTGAAACGCGATGGCGTCATGTGGGTGAAGGCCAGCGGCACCTGGATGATGGATGCAATGACGCAGCCCATTTTGATCCCCGTCGACATTACTGCGGTGCTGGCCGGTCTCGCGGCTGGCGATCCGTCCTGCGAAACATGCAGCGCCTTTGTCCGGCACGACCTTCTCCCCTCGCCGTTGCGGCCTTCGATCGAGACCACCCTGCATGCCGTCATGCCGCAAAAGGTGGTGGTGCATGTGCACTGCGTTGAAACGATCGCGCAGGCGTGCCTCTCGGACGCGCCGGCGCGGCTCGCGCCGCTGTTGGCGGGCCTCGATTGGGCGTTTGTGCCCTATGTGCGCCCGGGAGTATCGCTGGCGCAAAAGATGGCCGAACGTCTCCACGGCAAGACCAATGTCGTGGTGCTCGGAAAGCATGGCCTGGTGGTCGCGGGCGACAGTGCGGCGGAGGCTGCGCAACTGCGCGCGGAGGTTTCGCGACGGCTGGCGCGCCCGCCCCGCCCCGGCGAAACGTTGACGATCGACCGTGAAACGCTGCGCAGGTTTGAGGGCGGCGGCTATCGGATGGCGGACGACGAAGCATTGCATTCAATCGCGACAGATCCCGTCAGTCTCGCCGTCGCGCGGCGCGGATCGCTCTATCCGGACCACGTGGTTTTTCTCGGGCCCGGCATCGTGGAAACGAAGGGCACGGAAACCGCGGCGGATGCCGCGCGCCGCGTTGGGCGCCCCGCCGCCCCATTGGTTGTTGCCCCCGGCGCCGGAATTCTGATGCATGATGCGGCATCGGCGAGCGCCCGCGCGCTGGCGCGCTGCCTCGCCGACGTCACCTGCCGCCTTTCGGAAAATGATCCGATTGATCCGTTGACCCCGGAAGACGAAGGCCAGTTGCTCGATTGGGACGCCGAGAAATACCGGCAGTCGCTGGACAAGAGGCCGTCATGAG
>JAQGJF010000392.1 GCA_028290765.1 Tardiphaga sp. | reverse complement strand
GCCGGTGTTGAGCAGCGCGAAACAGCCGGTGCCGTAAGTGGATTTCATCATGCCCGGCCGGAAACAGGCCTGGCCGATGGTGGCGGCCTGCTGGTCGCCGGCGATGCCGCGCACCGCGATGGCGGCGCCGAACAAGCCCGGCTCGCAATCGCCGAAATGCGCGGAAGAGTCTTTTACGTGCGGCAGCATCGAGCGCGGCACCCGCAACAGTTTCAAGAGCTCATCGTCCCACTGGCCGGTGTGGATGTTGAACAGCAGCGTGCGCGAGGCGTTGGTGGCATCGGTGGCGTGGACTTTTCCGCCGGTGAGCCGCCACAGCAGATAGCAATCGACGGTGCCGAACAGCAATTCGCCGCGCTCGGCGCGGGCGCGCGCGCCGGGGACGTGATCGAGGATCCACGCCACCTTGGTGCCGGAAAAATACGGATCGATGATCAGGCCGGTTTTCGCCGATATCATCGGCTCATGGCCCTCGGCCTTGAGCGCCGCGCAGATGTCGGCGGTGCGGCGGTCCTGCCAGACGATGGCGCGGTGCACCGCCTGGCCGGTGGCGCGGTCCCACACCACCGTGGTCTCGCGCTGGTTGGTGATGCCGATGGCGGCGACGTCCTTGGCCGCAACGCCGGCCTTTTGCAGCGCCTCGCGGCAGGTGGTCACGGTGGAGACCCAGATGTCCTCCGGCTCGTGCTCGACCCAGCCCGAAGCGGGAAAATGCTGCGGGAATTCGAGCTGCGCTGACGCGGCGATGGAAATGTCCTGGCGGAACACGATGGCGCGCGAGGAGGTGGTGCCTTGGTCGATGGCCAGCACGTAGGTGGACATGGGGGCGTTTCCCGGGAGGTGATTTATGGTGTTGCGCTAAGGCAAGCGGATTGGAGAGCCAAGGTCAATATCTCGTCGTCCCGGCGAACGCCGGGACCCAGAACCCCTGGCGTTCGTGATGAAGCAAGGTGTCCGCCGCTCTGCTGAAAAGCGAGTCCAGGGGCTCTGGGTCCCGGCTCGGGCGCCGGGACGACTCGTAGGGGCGTTGTCGCGCGAAACCTACACCGACGCCGTGGTTACCCCGCCGTCGATCACGATGGTCTGGCCGGTCATGAAGGTCGAGGCGTCGGAGCCGAGATAGGCGACGGCGCCGGCGATCTCGTGCGCTTCGCCGATCCGGCGTAATGGCGTGGTGGCGGTGCGGTGCTTGAGGCGTTCCTCGTCTTCCCACAGCGCGCGGGCGAAATCGGTCTTGACCAGGCCCGGTGCGATGCAATTGACGCGAACCCCCTTGGGGCCCCATTCGCCGGCGAGACTCCGACAGAGCGCAAAATCCGCCGCCTTGGAAATTCCGTAGGCGCCGATCACCGTCGAACCTCTGAGCCCGCCGATCGAGGAGATGATCACCACGGAACCGCGGCCACGCTCGGCCATCGCCGGGATCGCCAGCGAACACAGCCAGATGTTGCTCTTGACGTTGGAGTTCATGATCTTGTCGAAGGCTTCGTCGGTGATCTCGAGCAGCGGGCCGTAATAGGGATTCACGGCCGCGTTGCAGGCCAGGATGTCGATCGGGCCGTAATGTTTGACGGTGCCGCTGATCAGCGCCTCGACTTCTTCGCGCCGCCCGATGTTGCAGGGAATCACATGGGCGTCGCCGCCCTCCTGGCGAATGCCCTCGGCGACTTGTTCGCAGGCGTCCGCCTTGCGGCTGGAGATCACGACTTTGGCGCCGAGCCGCGCCAGCAGTTCGGCCGAGGCGCGGCCGATGCCGCGGCTGGAGCCGGTGATGACGGCGACCTTGCCGGTGAGATCGAAGGGGTTGGGTTTCATGAGGGACGTCTCGATTCGCTAAAGTTCTCTCCCCGTCATTGCGAGCGAAGCGAAGCAATCCAGTCTTTCTTCGTGGCCCTGGATTGCTTCGTCGCTGCGCTCCTCGCAATGACGGGGGTTGGCGTTTCCGTCTCGCAATGACGGCGCTGGTGTTTTACTGCGTAGCCTTAGAGGTCAAACCAACCCGCCCGCCTCGGTCACCCGGCGCAAATGATAATCGCTGTCGCCAAAGGTGCTTTCGATCATGGTCAGCCGCTTGAAGTAGTGGCCGATCTTGGCTTCCATGGTCATGCCGATGCCGCCATGGAGCTGGATCGACTGTTCGCCGACGAATTTCAGCGACTTGCCGATCTGCACCTTGGCGGCGGACACCGCGTTGGCGCGCTCCTTGGCGTCGTCGAAATCGCTCGCCATGGTGGCGAACATCGCCATGCTGCGGGCCTGCTCGACGGCGACGAACATGTCGGCGGCGCGATGCTGCAGCACCTGGAAACTGCCGATCGGCACGCCGAACTGGGTGCGGGTCTTGAGGTACTCCACCGTCGCTTTGAGCGATTCATCCATCAGCCCGACCGCCTCGGCGCAGAGCGCGATGCGGGCGTCGTCGACCACGGCCTCGATCAGCGGCAGCGCGCCCGCGGGATCGCCGATCGCGGCGTCGGCGCCGACTTCGACGCCCGTCAACGTGATGTCGGCGGCATGCAGGCCGTCCTGGGTCGGATAGCCCTTGATGGCAACGCCCTTGGCCTTGGCGGGCACCAAAAAGACGCCGACGCCGCTGCTGTCGCGCTGACCGCCTGAGGTGCGCGCGGTGACGATCAGGGTGTCGGCGTTCTCGCCGTTGAGCACGACGAACTTTTCGCCGTCGATGACCCAGCCGTCGCCCTTTTTCTTGGCCGTGGTGGTGACATCGCCGAGATCGTAGCGCGAGTTCTTCTCTAACTGCGCGAAAGCGAGCGTCTTGCTGCCGTCGATCACCGAGGCGAGATACGCCTCCTTCTGCGCCGCCGAGCCGCCGCGACGCAGGAAGCCGCCGCCGAGAATCACGGTGGGCAGATAAGGCTCGACCACCAGCGCCTTGCCGAGCGCTTCCATCACGATCATGGTCTCGACCGCGCCGGCGCCGAAGCCGCCGTCGTCTTCCGAAAACGGCAGGCCGAGCAGGCCCTGCTCGGCCAGCTTGTTCCAGACGGCTTTGCTCCAGCCGCCCTTTTCGGCGCGGTATTTCCTGCGCTGGTCGAAATCGTAGGAACTCGTCAAGAGGCCGTCGACGCTTTCCTTGAGAAGCCGCTGCTCCTCGGACAAATCAAAATCCATTGTTACTTCCTCGTATACCCGAAAAACTTTTCCGTCATTCCGGGATGCATTCCAGTCGGCGACAGCCGGCTGGGGTGCAGGCCCGGAATCCATACTCCCTGCGGTGGTTATGGATTCCGGGCTCGCGCAAGAGCGCGCCCCGGAATGACGAAGAAAGTGGTTAAAGCCCCAGCACGGCCTTGGTGATGATGTTGCGCTGGATCTCGTTGGAGCCGCCGTAGATCGAGACCTTGCGGTTGTTGAAA
>JAQGJF010000204.1 GCA_028290765.1 Tardiphaga sp. | reverse complement strand
GCGAGGATGGCGAGCGGAATGTTCAAGACCACGACGAGCGAACTGCGCCAATCCCGCAGAAACAGCAGCACCATGAGGCCCGTGAGCACCGCGCCGAGAGCGCCTTCGACGAACAGGCCCTGGATGGCGCGCGTTACGTAGGGGGACTGATCGAACTGGTAACTGACCTCGACATCATCAGGCAGCACCGATTGGAAGCGTGGCAAATTGGCTTTGACGGCCTGGACCACCGCGAGTGTCGAGGCGTCCGCTCGCTTGGTCACGGGGATGTAGACCGTGCGGCGTCCGTCCACCAGCGCGTAGCCGGTCTGGATGTCGGCGCCGTCTTCGACCGATCCGACGTCGCGTATGAAGATCGTCTGCGTTCCCTGAGCGCGGATGGGAATGTTGTTCAGGCCCTTGAAATCCCCGACAACGGAATTGACCGGCACCATTGGCATGAGGTTGCCGATGCGGACGTTACCGGATGGGCTGACCGTATTACCGGTCCCCAACGCCTGCACCACCTCGTCCGGCGACATGTTGTAGGAACGGAGCTTCTCGGGATCCAAGCGAACGAGGATGGTGCGCTGACTGGAGCCGAAGGGTGGCGGCGCCGACACGCCCGGCAAGGTCGCGAACAATGGGCGCACCTTGAAGAGCGCCGCGTCCTGAAGCTCGGCCACTGTTTTCGTCTTGCTCGAGAAGACGAGATCGCCGACTGGAACGCTGCCACCGTCGAACCGCATCACGAAAGGCGGCACGGTTCCCGTCGGCATGAAGGCGCGGGCGCGGTCGACGTAGCCAACCGTCTCCGCCGTGGCCTGCGCCATGTTGGTGCCAGGATGGAATTGGAGCTTGATCAGCCCTACGCCCTGGATCGATTTGCTTTCGACATGCTCGATGCCGGTGATGTAGAGGAAGTGGTACTCATAGTAGTTGACGATGAACCCTTCCATCTGCGCCGGGTCCATGCCGCCATACGGCTGCGCTACATACAGGACGGGCACCCCCAGATCCGGGAAGATGTCCCGAGACATGCGGTCGACCGCCAGAAAACCCATCAACGCAACGGCTACGACCATCGTCAAAAGCGAGATCGGACGTCGCAATGCGAACGACACCAAGTTCATCGTGCTGCCTCAACCGGCTTCACCGCACCGAGCGTGTCCCGACGCCACCAATGGAAACCAGCGGGACATTTCGGAGAAATGCGGCTCATCTGTCAGTCCAAACGCTCAGCCCCGAGGTCCACGACCTCGAGCGGTGAGCAGAACTTGGACGGCGAACCGTCTTGGAATGCCGGGAGTCTGCGGGCCCCGACGATAGATGACGATGCAACATTGCGATCAACTGCGACCGTCTCAAGTAAATTCGGTTTCACGTTTCCGAAATCAAGTTGTTGGTGCCGACAGTCGCGAAGATCTCTTGAGTGCGGAGTTTATTGCGGAATGACCTTCTGAGGGTGAGGGCTAGAGATGCGCCAGATAATGCGCGAGCGCCGTGATTTCCTCTTCACTGAGGGGATAGGCGACTTCTGCCATCGCCGCCACGCCGCCACCGACCCGCAAATTCGATTTGTAGTCATGCAACGCCTTGACGAGGTAGTCCTCGCGCTGGCCGGCGAGACGCGCAACCGCTTTCGTACCGGCAAATGCATCGCCGTGGCATGACCCACAACGCCGTCCTGCAGCCGCCTCTGCACCCTTCCTGGATAAATCGGCATTATCGTCGGGTGCGGAAACTTTGGGCGGCGTCAGCGAAGCAAAATAGGCGCCGAGATTCCGTATATCCTCATTGTTGATCTGTTCGGCGATCGGTTGCATCACCTCGTTTTTCCGGGAACCGCTGCGGAAGAAAACCATTTGCCACTGCAAGAACGGATCGGGTTGGCCCGCCAGCGACGGAGTGTTCTCGGTTTCGGATTTACCCGCTTCACCGTGACAGGGGGTGCATAGCGCCGCCTTTTCCTTGATGGAATCGTCGACTGCATTGGCCGGTCCAGCCACCACGGCGAACATCGCAGCGGCCAGTACCAGGGAGCAAAAACGTACCTCCGCGACAATTCCATGGATAGTTTTCATGGCTGCCTCCGTTCCGGCCGCGATCCTGATTGAGTTTGTTCCGCTCGACGATGAAGTTCCGAGCAAAGCAAGCCGCTCTAAGTCGCCTCGGGCTGCGAAGGTTCCGAACCGCTCACGGCAAGTTTCCGCGCAGAGAGCCGATCAGATTCCGCACGAATTTGTGATGCTCAGACTCGGACGGCTTTGAATGCGCGAGTTTGCTGCGGAAAATTGGCCGCGAGCGACCGAGCCCAACCGGTGGTCAGTAGTCCGTCCTCTTGCTTTTGCCTCGCGGCCAGATTATTAGACGCGCAGGGGAAAATGCAGTCTCCCCTCGAGACCACGGTCCAAGCACTGCGCAACACTCGACTTGTCGAGGAGATTTGCGCATGGACGACCGTAAATATTCCATTTCACCAGATGCCCTTTATGCACGGCTCGGCTCCAACGCGGCGCCGATCATCGTAGACGTGCGGCGCGATGCTGACTTTGCCGGGGCCGAAACGCTTGTGGCCGATGCGTTTCATCGCTCTCCGGATCATGTCGAGCAATGGCAAACCGATTTGCCGAGCGGGCGCCAAATCGTCACCTACTGCATTCACGGACACGAAGTCAGCCAGGGCGTGGCCGCCGCGTTGCGCCTCATGGGCGTGAAGGCGAACTTCCTTGAAGGCGGCATTGCTGACTGGACTGAGCAGGGATTGCCGACGCGCCGCAACATCGGGGCAAGTCCAGGCAAGTGGGTGACGCGGGAGCACCCGAAAATCGACCGTATTGCTTGCCCCTGGCTGATCCGGCGCTTCATCGATCCCAATGCGGAGTTCATCTACGTTCCGAAGGATCAAGTTCTTGCCGTTGCCCGACAGACGGTTGGGATTCCTTACGACATCGATGGCGTAGAATTCACCCACGAAGGCGAACGCTGCTCGTTCGATACCATTCTGCGCATCTACGAGATCAAGGATCCGGCGCTCGATCATCTGGCGACGATCGTCCGAGGCGCCGACACCTCGCGGCACGATCTAAGCCCGCAATGCGGCGGCTTGTTCGCGATCTCGCTCGGCCTCTCCGCGAACTTCCCGGATGACCACGAAATGCTGGAGCACGGCATCGTCATCTACGACGCGCTCTACACCTGGTGCCGCTCTTTGCAAGCCGAGACGCACAATTGGCCTGCTCGGGCCGTGGGAGCCTGAAGGTGTCGCGGAAAATCGAATTCTTGTGGCGGCGCGCACGCATCTTCTGCGTACTCGTGGCCGTTGCGGGCGTGACGTGGCCGGAATTGGGCATTGGCGCTCAAGACACGGCAACGAAGATCCATGTCGGAAGCAACGAAATTGGCGCCCCGCCCGCCGAGTTCGAACTGTCGCCATTGGGCGAAGGCAGAGAAGGGTCGTGGACGGTAGTCCGCGACGCAACTGCTGAAACGGGCATCGCCGTTGAGCAGGCCGGCGTACAGGCGGCTGAGGACCGCTTCCCGCTCGCAATCTATAAGGCTGCGTCATTTAAGAATGCCGAGGTCAGCCTTCGCCTAAAAGCCGTAGGTGGCAAGTCAGATGAGAGCGGCGGCCTCGCCGTCCGACTAAGCAGCCCACAAAACTACTACGTTGTTCAACTGGATGCGTTGAGGGATCGAATTCTTCTTTCGCTCGTCAGCAATGGCATCTCCAAGGAGATCGTCGGCGTCGACGCGGATATTGCTTCGCACACCTGGCATGACCTGACCGTTCGGGCCAAGGACGATCAATTCGTCGTCTCGCTCGACGGAGTTTGGGTGTTCACCGGGTTCGACAAGACCCTATCCCAGTCGGGACGCATCGCGCTCTGGGCCAAAGGCGACAGCGTCACGCGATTCGACCAAATCGAAATCGCACCGTTGCCATGAGTCTGTAATGAACCAGCCATCTGCCGCGTTCATCTTTTCGGGGCTGTCAACAGAAGGAGATTCCCATGACCATCTCAACCGAACGCCGAAGCTTCAT
>JAQGJF010000391.1 GCA_028290765.1 Tardiphaga sp. | reverse complement strand
CCGACACGCAAACCGCTCAAGCTTCGCTGAGTGCCGAGACCGAGCCGCTCGGCGATCTCTGCATTCGCACCCTGGCGATGCCGGCCGACACCAACCAGAACGGCGACATTTTCGGCGGCTGGCTGCTCAGCCAGATGGACCTCGGCGGCGGCGTCTTCGCTTCCAAGATCGCGAAAACCCGCACCGTCACGGTGGCGATCGAAGCGATGAATTTTCGCAAGCCGGTCAATGTCGGCGACCTGGTTTCCGTCCACGCCACCCTGGTCCGGGTCGGGCGAACGTCGGTCACGGTTCACCTCGAAGCCTGGGTGCTGCGCCGCAAGGAGATGCTGTCGATGATGGTGACCGACGGCAATTTCACCTATGTCTCGATCGACGACCAGGGCCGTCCGCAAGAGATCAAGCAGGGCGATGCGCCGATCGTGACATGAGCCGCGAACGCGGCCTTGTAGCCCGGATGAGCGAAGCGACATCCGGGGAAGCAACAGATCGACAGGCCCGTCCCGGGTGTCGCTGCGCTCACCCGGGCTACGAATCTCACATCGTCGCGAGCGCCGAGGCTACCCAATCCTCTCCAGGAACTTTCCCCGCCACTGCCTGTTATCCGCGCGGAATTCGCAACGAGGGCGTCGACGCAATGTCAGACAGTTACATTATCGAAGTCAGTTCGCAGGCCGCGGGAATTGTGGTGCGGGATACTGCCGGGTTTCGGTTTTTTGCGGCGTCCCATCGCTTCAATCCGCTGGATGGCCAGCTGTTTCGTTCCGCCCGCGAGGCCGAACGTGTCGTGCGGCAATTCTTCATCGACGGCAAGATCCAGCGCGGAAGCACGCCCAAACCGCCTTAACCAGTTCAACGCTTTCGATCGTCGCGACGTTGCCCAACGCCATTTACCTCGTTGACCCACCCCGCGAACATCATCACCATGGAGCGTTATCAGCGCTTCGAGGTGTCGTCGTGACCGGGCTGCCGCATCGTCAATCGGAAATTCTCAATATCGCCCGCGCCTTCGGCCGGGTGACGGTAGAAGATCTCGCCCGCCGGTTCGAAGTGTCGGCACAGACCATCCGCAAGGACCTGAACGATCTGTGCGACAACCGCCTGCTGACGCGGATCCATGGCGGCGCCATCATCGCGTCGGGGGTCGAGAATCTGGCCTATGAGGCCCGCCGCTTCGTCGCCGCCGACGAAAAGAAGGCGATCGGCATTGCCGCCGCGGCGCAGATTCCCAATGGCTGCTCGCTGTTCATCAATATCGGCACCACCACCGAGGAGGTCGCCAGCGCGCTCACCTCGCACGAGGATCTGCTGGTCATCACCAACAACCTCAACGTCGCGATGATGCTGTATCGCCATCCGCGCATCGAGGTGATCGTCGCCGGCGGCACCGTGCGGCGGGCCGATGGCGCGGTGATCGGATCCACCGCGATCAACCTGATCGGCCAGTTCAAGGTCGACTATGCGGTCATCGGCGCCTCGGCGATCGACGAAGAGGGCGCACTCTTGGATTTCGACTACCGCGAAGTCCAGGCCGCGCAGGCGATCATCGCCAATGCGCGCAGCGTCATGCTGGTCGCCGACTCGACCAAGCTGCGCCGCAACGCGCCGGTGCGCATCGCCCATATCAGCCAGATCCAGACCTTTGTCACCGATGCGGCCTTGCCGGCCGGCCTGCAGAATATCTGTCACAGCCGAGGCATCGAGGTCATCGAAGCGATGCCCAAGGCGCCGTCGGAGATCGACGAGCCGGAGGCCGAACCGGCCACCACCCCGATCCGGATCAAATAGCCTCTACGAGTTGGCTGTTTCAAAAGGCTGCCCGTTTTGAGGGCAGTCGCCGCTGAGAAAGCTTGCTTTCGTTTTTGGTTGTGATTTACTCCAAAACGAAAGCAGAATCGCTGAAAGCGAACCGAGGTGCGTCCAGAGCGAACGCACCTTGTAGAGCTGCCTCAGGGGGATGTGTCGGGTGGGTCAAGTGTTCGACCTCGCTATCATTGGCGGCGGCGTCAATGGCTGCGGCATCGCTCGCGATGCCGCGGGGCGTGGAAACTCTGTTTTTCTGTGTGAAATGAATGACTTGGCCAGCGGCACGTCGTCGTGGTCGACCAAGCTCATCCATGGCGGGCTGCGCTATCTGGAATATTACGAATTCCGGCTGGTCCGCGAGGCGCTGATCGAGCGCGAAATCCTGTGGCAGATCGCACCCCACATCATCCGGCCGCTTCGTTTCGTGTTGCCGCACCACGCCGGGTTGCGGCCGACCTGGCTGCTGCGCCTGGGGTTGTTCCTGTACGACCACATCGGCGGTCGCAAGCTGTTGCCGTCAACGCGTTCGGTCGACCTGGCGCATGACGATGTCGGAAAGCCGCTGGTCCCCGGCCGCTTCACCAAGGGTTTTGAGTATTCGGACTGTTTCGTCGACGACGCCCGCCTGGTGGTGCTGACGGCGCGCGACGCCGCCAATCGCGGCGCCGATATCCGCACCCGCACCCGCGCGGTCGAGATCAGGCAGTCGGGCGGCGTCTGGCACGTCACCGTCGAGGATCGCCTGAGCGGCGAGCGCAGCACGATCAGCGCCCGCGCTCTGGTCAACGCCGCCGGCCCATGGGTCGAGGAGGTGCTGGCCAGCGGCGCCGGTGTCAACGCCCGCGCCAAGGTGCGCCTGGTGCAGGGGTCGCACATCGTGGTCCCCAAACTCTATGCCCACGACCGCGCCTACATGTTCCAGAACAGCGACGGCCGCATCGTGTTCGTGATTCCCTACCAGGAAGATTTCACGCTGATCGGCACCACCGACCGCGACTATCATGGCGATCCCGCCAAGGTGAAAGCCAGTCCTGAGGAAATCACCTACCTCTGCGATTCGGTCAGCGAATATCTCGCCATGCCGGTCAAGCCCGAGGACGTAGTGTGGACCTATGCCGGCGTCCGTCCGCTCTATGACGACGGCGCCAGCGAAGCCAAGGCCGCCACCCGCGACTATGTGTTCGAACTCGATACGCCGGGCGGCGCGCCGCTGCTCTCGATCTATGGCGGCAAGATCACGACCTATCGGCGGTTGTCCGAGGAAGCTCTGGAGCGGCTGTCGCCGTATCTGCGCAGTTCCAAAGCGCGCGAAGGCTGGACCGCGACATCGCCGCTGCCCGGCGGCGATCTCGACGTCTCCGCGATCGCGGCGCT
>JAQGJF010000390.1 GCA_028290765.1 Tardiphaga sp. | reverse complement strand
CCTCATTGCCGGGCACCGTCGCCAGCAGCTTGTAATCGTCCCAGCGCGCCTTGGAATCCGAGGGCTTCTTGACCTCGAACAGATACATGTCGTGCACCATGCGGCCGTCCTCGCGAATGCGCCCGTTCCTGGCGAACACGTCGTTGATCGGCGTATCCTTCATGATCTTCATCACCGCGGCAGCGTCGGTGGTCCCCGCGGCCTTCACCGCTTTCAGGTAATGCGTGACCGACGAATAGACGCCGGCCTGCGCCGAGGTCGGCACCCGCTTGACCCGCTCCATGAAGCGCTTGGAGAAGGCGCGGGTGTCGTCGTTGAGATCCCAGTAAAACGCTTCGGCGAGCAGCAACCCCTGCGCGGTCTCGAGGCCGACGCTGTCGATGTCGGTGACGAAGGCCAACAGCGGCGAGAGCTTCTGGCCGGACTTGGTCAGACCGAATTCCGACGCCTGCTTGATGGCGTTGATGGTGTCGCCGCCGGCATTGGCGAGACCGACCACCTTGGCTTTCGAACTTTGCGCCTGCAGCAGGAACGACGAGAAGTCCGAGGTATTGAGCGGGTGCTTGACGCTGCCCAGCACCTTGCCACCGGATTTGAGCACCACATTGGTGGTGTCCTTTTCGAGGTCCTGGCCAAAGGCGTAATCGGCGGTGAGGAAGAACCAGCTGTCGAGGCCGGCCTTGACGGCGGCGAACCCGGTGGTGTTGGCTTGTGCGAACGTATCGAAGACGTAATGCACCGTGTAGGGGCCGCACGCCTCGTTGGTGAGGCGGATCGATCCGGGACCGTTGAAGATGATGATCTTGTTGCGCGCCTTGGCGATCTCGCCGGCCGCGAGCGCGGTCGCGGAAGCGGCGACGTCGATGATCGCCTCGACGCCCTGATTGTCCAGCATATCGCGGGCGATATTGGCGGACAGATCGGCTTTGTTGAGATGATCGGCCGCGACGATCTCGATTCTGCGGCCCAAAACCTCGCCGCCGAAATCCTCCGCCGCCATCTTCGCGGCGGTCTCGCTGCCGGGTCCGGTGATATCGGCATAGAGCCCGGACATGTCGAGAATGGCGCCGAGTTTCAGCGGAGGTTTTGACTGCGCCATCGCCGCGCCGGCGGCGACAATTATCGCGGACGCCAGCAGCCCTGAAACTAGTCTCTTCACGAAAACCCTCCCTGGGAATCTGCGGTTACGCATTGTCGTTATTTGTTGCGGCAATCATGCCGCAAGCCACCCGCAGCGGCAAGCCGCCGCTGCGCGAAGGTCGCGTGCGACGATTTCCGCTAAGCGGAATGATGAATAGGAGTGCATATCCGCAGGTCGTTCCGGCCACCGAGCCGGGACCCAGAATCCCTGGCGTCGCTTTTTTTTGCAGTGTGGCAGATGCCTTCTATACTGCGGGAGGCTAGGGGTTCTGGGTCCCGGCTCAAGGTCGGGACGACTCGTGGAGAGTATCTTCGCGTCATGATCAAACTTCCGCGCGTCGTCGTCATGATTTGCGTTGGGCTTGCGACGACTTATTCCGCCAATGCGGCCGGCTGCAGTTTCGAGTCGCAAGGCGAAGGCCGCGTCGACAGCGTCACCGACAACAGAACCTTTCGTCTCGAGGATGGTCGCGAGGTGCGCCTCGCCGGCATCCAGACGGTTGCGACCGGCAATGCCGCGCTGGCCGCGCTGCTGGCCGGCCGCGACGTCACGCTGCAGGGAGAAACCGACGCGCCGGATCGCTGGGGCCGCCAGCCGGCTTTCGTCTTCATCGCCGGGTCCGTCGCTTCGATCCAGGGTCAATTGCTGACAAAGGGCGAGGCCTTGGTTTCGGCCGATATCGCCGATAAGGGCTGCGCCGGGGAACTCGCGGCCGCCGAGGCGGCGGCGCGGCAGGCCAAACGGGGAACCTGGGCCGATTCCACCGTCATAAAAAACGCGGAAAGACCGGGCGATATTTTGGCCAGGATGGGGCAGTTCGCCGTGATCGAGGGAAAGGTTTTGTCTGTCAGACAGGCTGGGGCGACATTTTATGCCAATTTCGGGCGGCGCTGGACTAGGGACTTTGCCGTGACTATTTCAAGGCGCATGATGGCGTCGTTCGAGGCGGCGGGAATCAACCTTAAGTCGCTCGAAAACCGAAACATTCGCGTCCGCGGCTGGGTCGAGCAGCGTGGCGGTCCACGAATCGAGCTGCTCCACGTGGGACAGATCGAAATGATCGGAGAGCAGTAGATCATGCTCGAACTGAGAGACCGCGCGGACTGAGGCGAAAGACGATCGTGACGAAGTGGGTGCAACGGAACCAGACCAGACGGAGCGGCCTTTTGGCCGCCCCCTTTCTGCTGTCCGTTGCGCTCGCGCTGGCCGGCTGCGGCGACATGGGCCGCTTTCAGACCACGTCCTCCGCGCCTGCTGGGATGGCGAAGCCCGCCAAGCCAGCGGTAACGCCGCAAACTCCGGCGGCCGAGCGCGAGCATGAGCGGATTCTGTCGTCCTATGGCGGCGCCTATGACGACCCGAAACTGGAAGCGCTGATCGGCAAGACCGTGGATCGGCTGGTCGCCGCCTCCGAGCGCCCGGATATCACCTACAAGGTCACCATCCTCAATTCCGGCGCGGTAAATGCCTTCGCGCTGCCCACCGGTCAACTCTATGTGACCCGCGGCCTGATCGCGCTGGCCAGCGATACGTCCGAGCTCTCTTCGGTGCTGTCGCACGAGATGGCGCATGTGCTGGCCAAGCACGCCTCGATTCGCGAGGACCAGGCGCGGCAGGCGGCCATCGTCACCCGCGTCATGGATATGGGCAACGATCCGGACATGACCGCGCTGGCGCTGGCAAAGTCCAAGCTGACGATGGCGAGCTTTTCCCGCGCCCAGGAGTTCGAAGCCGATGGGATCGGCGTCGGCATTTCGGCGCGCGCCCATTTCGACCCTTATGGCGCATCGCGCTTCCTGACCGCGATGGAACGCAACGCCGCGCTGAAAGCGGGACGCACCTCGCTCGATCCGCGTCTGCAGGATTTTCTGTCGTCGCATCCGGCGACCCCGGAGCGGGTGCAGAACGCGCAGGCCAATGCGCGGCAGTACCAGTCGCCGGAAGGCGGCGAACGCGACCGCGAGACCTATCTCGCGGCGATCGACAACATCGTCTTTGGCGAAGACCCCAGCGAAGGTTTCGTTCGCGGCCGCCGCTTCCTGCATCCCAAGCTCGGCTTCACCTTCACGGCGCCGGAAGCCTTCACGCTCGACAACACCGCGCAGGCGGTGATCGGCGTGCGCGAGGGCGGCAACCAGGCGATGCGCTTCGACGTGGTCCGGGTGCCCGCGGAACAGACGCTCAGCGACTATCTCAATTCCGGCTGGATGGAGAACATCGACAAGGCCTCCACGGAAGAAGTGACCATCAACGGCTTTCCGGCCGCCTCCGCAGTGGCGCATGGCGATCAATGGCAGTTCCGGGTCTACGCGCTGCGCTTCGGCAGCGACGTCTATCGCTTCATCTTCGCGTCCAAGCAGAAAACCACCGAAAGCGAACGCAATGCCCGCGAAACCATCGCTTCGTTCCGTCGCCTGACGCTCGAGGAAATCCAGGCCGCAAGACCGCTGCGGATCAAGGTCATCACCGCGCAACCCGGCGATACCGTGGAGTCGCTGTCGCACCGCATGGCCGGCATCGACCATCCGGTCGAGCGTTTCCGGGTGCTGAACGGCCTCGACTCCCACGGCCAGATCAAGGCGCGCGATCGCGTGAAGATCGTGGTGGATTGAAGCGCACCAACGGCAGCTCTTGTAGCCCGGATGAGCGATAGCGACATCCGGGGCGATGGTTCAGCCGCCCGCGGCTTCCCGGATGTCGCTCCGCTCATCCGGGCTACGCGACCATGCACAGTCCGCCTGCAAACAAAAAGCCCGGCCTTTCGGCCGGGCTTTTCAATTTCTCATTCCGCGAAGGAAGGCTTACGCCGCCTCGTCCGCGACGGCGGCATCGTCGCCATCGCCATCGGCGTCACCGTCCGCATCGGCTTCGACTTCCGTCTCGGCCTTGGCGCCGCGGCGCGGGCTCTAGGCGAGTTGGCCTTCGATTTCCTTGACCGCTTCGGTCTCGGTGACGTGCTGGACCACCGCGATTTCCCGCGACAGACGATCGAGCGCCGCTTCATACAGCTGACGTTCGCTGTAGGACTGTTCGGGTTGCGAATCGGAGCGGAACAGGTCACGCACCACTTCGGCAATCGCGACGATGTCTCCCGAATTGATCTTGGCTTCGTATTCCTGCGCCCGGCGCGACCACATGGTCCGCTTGATGCGGGCACGGCCCTTGAGGGTTTCCAGCGCCCGCTTGACCAGCGCCGGCTCCGACAGCTTGCGCATGCCGACATTGGCGAACTTGGCGGTGGGCACCCGCAGCGTCATCTTGTCTTTCATGAAATTGATCACGAACAGCTCAAGCTTGGCGCCGGCGATCTCCTGCTCTTCGATGGCCAGAATCTGGCCAACGCCGTGGGCCGGATAGACCACGAATTCGTTGGTTTTGAAGCCTTGGCGCTGGGTCAGAACCTTCTTCGGCTCCTCGACGCGGGGCGGAGCGGCGACGGGCTTTGCGGCCGGCTTGACGGCAACGGCAGCCTTCAAAGCAGGAGCCTTGGTGGCGACCGGGGGCGTCACAGGCTTCACGACGGCCTTCGGCGGGGTCTTGGAGGCGGCGACCTTCGAAGCAGTGGCCTTCGCAACGGTCGCTTTAGCGGCAGTTTTTGCAGTCTTATTTGGCATTGCACTTCTTTTGTTTTTCGAGGATTTGGCAGCCGAAGCCTTGTTGATAGGAGTCTTGGCGGCTTTCCGAGGGTCTTTAACTGAAGTCCGGACACGGCCTTTGGTTGCACTACGGCTGACCGCCGGTGCTTTCTTGGAGCCCTTGGAAATACTCTTTTTACGCGTTTTCTGTGACA
>JAQGJF010000161.1 GCA_028290765.1 Tardiphaga sp. | reverse complement strand
CCGCATCGCCGGGTCCCTGCCTTCATAGGGCGACCAGGACTTCCATTGATGAAAATCGTTGATCAGCGGAAAGATGTTTTCCGGCGGCGACTTGATATCGATCTCGCGTCTCACGCTGAAGGTGTCTGGCTTGGTCGCGGCCAGGATCAGGACCGCCGCGATCGCGAGCGCGAGAATGACGGCGATGACAGCAATAATCTCGAACATGGATGCCTCCGTAGTTTTGAAATCAACGATGAATGGATGTCGATCGGAGCCGCCGCAGCGGAATTAGCGCGCGCAGCGCCGCATCGCGCAGATAAAGTCCACCCCATGCCATCAGGCCGAGATAGAGACCGAACAGCGTATGGCTGAAAAGCGGATTGTCGATCCGCAGATGCGTCGCCATGGCGCCGCCGAGATAGCCGGTCAGCAGGATCGCGCCGAGAACCGAAGTGGCCGGTATCATGTAGAGGATGGTGCAGCCGAGCGTGAGGACGCCCAGCGTTCGCGCCAGATTCTCGCTCGACGCATAGCCCAGTTGCCCCATGGTTTCGGTGACGATGGAAAGCGGGATCATCTTCATCGCGCCGTCCAGCAGCAGGAACAGGATCACCAGACCGCTGAGCACGCGGCCAGTCCAGAGCGCGGCAGGCCCGACTGGCGTCGCCTGCGGGCGGTATTGATCGGCAGTTCGACTGGTCTCGATGCGCATGTCGCTCTCCTTCCGGTGATGGTGCGCGAGGTCTACCCCGAGGACGAACAGCGGAACGTATTGCCGACATGGGTTCTGCATTTTTCACAAAACCTTTCGCGTCGCCTGCGGTCCGCTGTCGCGGATCAGGCGGTCGAGATGCATCCGGATATGGGCGGCTTCCGCCGTGGTATTGGCCAGTGCGATGGCGCGGTCGAAGGCGATGCGGGCCTCATCATGACGGCCAAGCTGCATCAGGAACGCGCCCTTGGCGCCGAAGAAATGGAAATAATTCGAAAGCCGCGGCGCCATCGGCTCGATCATGGCAAGCGCCGCCTCGGGACCATGGACCTTGGCGACGGCGACCGAGCGGTTGAGCGTGACCACCGGTGACGGCTGCATCACCTCGAGCGCGCCATACAGCAGATCGATCTGCACCCAGTCGGTATCCTCGGGCTTTGCCGCGCGGGCATGCAGCGCCGCAATCGCGGCCTGGACCTGATAGGGGCCGCTGCGGCGATGCCGCATCGCCTTGTCGATCAGCGCCAACCCCTCGGCGATCATGTTCTGATTCCACAGCGCGCGATCCTGGTCGTCGAGCAGCACGATGGCGCCGGCGACATCGAACCGCGCCGGCGCGCGGGCGTGCTGCAGCAACAGCAGCGCAGTCAGCCCCATGATCTCCGGCTCGGCCTGGAACAGCCGCAGCAACAGCCGGGCGAGCCGGATCGCCTCCTCGCACAATGGCGCGCGGATATCGGCGGTATCGCCGCTCGCCGAATAGCCCTCGTTGAAGATCAGATAGATCATAGCGGCTACCGCGGTGAGCCGTTCGCTGCGCTCCACCGCGCCCGGCGTCTCGAAGGCGACGCCGGCTTCGGCGACGCGGGCCTTGGCGCGGGTAATGCGCTGCTCCATCGCCGCGTCGGTCACCAGAAACGCGCGCGCGATCTGCTTGACCGTCAGGCCCGAGACGATGCGCAACGCCAGCGCGATCTGCTGGGTTGCCGGCAGATCCGGGTGGCAGCAAATGAACAGCAGCCGCAAAATGTCGTCGCGGTAATGCGAGCCGTCGAGCCGCTCGGCGATTTCGCTTTCGGCGTCGTCGGTATCGGAAATCACTTCTTCGGGCGGCAGCGGTTCCTGCTTGTTGCGACGCCGGATATCGTCGATCGCGACGTTGCGCCCGACCAGGATCAGCCACGCCGCGGGATCGCGTGGCGGACCGTTTTGCGGCCAGCTTTTCAGCGCACGCAGGCAGGCGTTCTGAAACGCCTCCTCCGCGGTGTCGAGATTGCGGAAATAGCGCAGCAGCGCGCCGAGCGCCTGGGGACGCGCCGAGGTCAGCGCGGTGTCGATCCAGGCCACATCGGTCATGTCGGCAGGCTTCCGGGGTGGAGCACGCCGACCGGCCGGATCTCATAGGCGCCGCCGGGATTGGCGCGGCCGAGGTCGCGCGCGACGTCGAGCGCGTCGTCGAGATTCTTGCAATCGACCACGTAGAAGCCAAGCAGCTGTTCCTTGGTCTCGGCGAACGGCCCGTCGATCACCAGCGGCGGATCTTCTTTCCGCAATGTAGTCGCCGCGGTGGTCGGCAGCAGCCGCGCCACCGGGCCAAGCCGGCCCTGGTCGGCCAGCTTCTTCTGCACCACGGCAAGCTTGCCGATAACCGCGGCATCATGCTCGGCGGTCCAGGAACCGACGGTGTCTTCATCGTGGTAGCAAAGGATGGCGTAGAGCATGGAAATGATCCTTCTTCCCTATAGACGAACGGGGTGGCCCGGAACCGACAGGGCTCCGGAAAAAATTTTGGCAACGTCGTCCCGGCGAAGGCCGGGACCCAGAACCCCTGGCATTCGTGACTGGAAAAGCTCCCACCTCACTGCCGAAAAGCAACTCCAGGGAGTCTGGGTCCCG
>JAQGJF010000156.1 GCA_028290765.1 Tardiphaga sp. | reverse complement strand
CAGAGGGCCGTTCGCCAGCAGTAGTACCGGATGAGGCCAAACTTTCCATCACAGGAGGCGCAGCGCTTCGCTGCGCCATTTCGATAATGTTGTGGATCGTTGCGCATCGTTGGCTCCTTTGGGCTACGCGGGGATAGTGCCTGTCGGACATGTCGTAGTTGTCGTCACACTTCGCGCAGGCGTGAAGTGCTGCATCGGGATCGTAGTGGCTTGCCAAGTCCCGCGGCGTATAGGGACACCGGGCGCACAGTTTGACTCTCATACGGCGCCTCCCAAAGTGATGCATTCACCGCGATGGCTGGGGCTTGCCGGCGGGTACCTGATTCCGGCCGTCGGGGGTGTCGCGATTTTCGCTTACCCTCTCGGGTCGGGGTTACCCGCCGTCGGCGCATCCAGATATGCAAGAGACTGGAATGAGAGAGACCGATGGCTCAATTGTACGTAGGTAAGGAATCGGTATCGAAAGGGATCGGGAAACACATACGGAGGTATCGTCCTCTTATACTCCAGGTGCGGGGTGTGTCGTCGAGATCGCATGACCACACGCCCTTCAGAAAGCGTCTGGTTGCGAGCTTGTCCGCTTGATGTAGTGGGCGATCATTGAACTTCCCTCATATGCCTGGAGGCAGCGCCGCCCGCGAAAGCGCGACGCGGCCTATGGCGCTCATCCGATCGTCACTCTTGCATGAGAGTCGAGAGCCAGATCAGCGCTTATGCAGTGATCGGCGTAGCATTCGGGATCGCAGTAGAAGAGCCGCGTGCCGATTTCTTTCAGATAGTTCGCTCCGATGTGTTCACAGCACCGCGCACAAAGAGGTTGCCCGCTCGGCGTCCTGCCGTTTACCAAAATGTATCTCATGTGGCGCTCCCCGGGTTGAAGCGGAATACGGTGTCGGAGGGATAGAGGGCTTTGCGCAGCTTCATCGCGCGCTCGGTCTGTCCAGTCTGTTGCGCCTGCACTGGTGTCGCCAATACGCGACAAAGACAGCTCCATAGCAGGACTTTGCATAGCAGGTTCATTGCGCAGTCTCCTGTCTCAAGATTCAAAGGTGCCGGTAGCAATCGTGTCTTTGTCGAGAGTAAGCACATGGATTTCAGCGCACGACTAAATTGCGGTTCAGATCATTAAATTGGATTTCATTCCAGGGGCATGCGCGAGCGCTTGGCGGAGTGCGAGAAAGATATTTGAGCAAAGCCGGTTAAAGCCCGGCAAGCCGGAGCAAACGCAACCTCTGTTCGTCACTAGATGGTGGGAAACGTCCGTCGCAAGCTTCGCATCAAACGGTGCGGTGCGTTCGGCCAGGAGTTCCCAATGTCCAAACACGAGCCACGTCCTCTTCTCTCCTCCACAAGTGCACCCGGAAATTCTACCCGCAGGCGCCGATACGGTTCTGAAACAACTTTCCGCCCGCCCGGCGAGATCGGCTTTATCGGCCTTGGTCGCATGGGAACGGCGATGGCCGCCAACCTCGCGGCCGCCGGGCGCCGGGTGATCGCCTATGTCCGCCGCCCCGATCACATCGGCGAACTCGTGGCGCTCGGCCTCAATCCCACAACCGACATCGTCGACCTGCTCGACTGCGAACTCGTCATCAGCATGTTGCCGGACGACGACGCCGTGCGCGAGATTGTACTCGGTCGCAAAGACGGCAGCTTCGACGGTCTCGCCTCGGGGCTGATGCCCGACGCGATCCATTTGTCGATGAGCACGATCAGCACCGCGACGGCGTCACTCGTCGCCGGCGAACATGCGCGGAACGGCCAGGGCTACGTCGCCGCGCCGGTGTTCGGGAATCCGGACGCTGCCAGAGCACGCCAGCTTTTCATCGTCGCCGCCGGCTTCCCGGACGACATCCATCGCTGCCAGCCCATCCTCGACGGTCTTGGACAGCGGACGTTCGTCGTTGGTACCAGCCCGGGAGACGCGAACCTGGTCAAACTGCTCGGCAACATGATGAGCGCGACGGCCCTTGAGATGCTTGGTGAAGTCGTTGCCGTGCTCCGAAAGCACGGACTGGATCCGCAGCCTTTCATCGACATCATGACAAGCACCATGTTCGGCGGACGCGCGCACAAGATATACGGCGACAAGATCGCCAGGCAGTCCTATGCGCCGGGTTTCGTTCTGCCCCTTGTGCTCAAGGACGTGCGCCTGGCGCTGGCCGAGGCAGAAAACGTAGGCGCTCCGATGCCATCGGTGAGCGTGGTCCGGGATCGGCTGGTCACCGGCATTGCACGCGGCCACGCCGAACTCGACTGGACCGCGCTCGGCTTGATAGCCGCGGAGGAGGCGGGACTTCACGCCATGCCCCCGGAAGCGGCCAGTTGACGTGGGGCTGTCCGCACTCCCGACCAGTAGGCATTTAAGGTCGCTCAGAGGAGATTGTTGGCAAGGCGGCGAAGGGCGGCTGCGCCCGGGCGTGCCTATTGCCACCAAGGCCGGACTTCAAGGCGATGCTGGAAGAGTATCTCGCAATTCGTGTTCGTCCAGGGCTGCTGCGTGTTCGCCAAGGCAGTGAGGCCGTCTGCAGGAGACATCAGGCTTACGGCCCGGATGTCGTCCTGCTGTCCGCTGGAGGACTTCCGGCTTACGGCCGGGTGTCGTCCGGAGGGGTGACCATAATGGGTGTCGCGGTGCTGCTGCAATCCACGCCGTCAATCCGGCTGAATTCGATCAAGTGACGGCGCAGACGATTTCGGCAAGAGCCACAAGCGCCCCGATTCGATCATTCCGGCATGACCTCCGGCTTGCTCTTGGGGAACTTAGCGATTGTAGCCTCGCTTACGTTCAGGTGCTGGGCAACCATTGCCGGCGGCGTGCGGGAGATCCAATCGGACAGGGAGACGTCCGCGAAATAAGGACTTCTGAACACTTCGAGGAACTGCAGGTCAGTGTCGCCCGTGTTCTTGATATAATGCCCGAGGTTCCTCTTGACGTAGCCGATGTCGCCCGCGTTGAAGTCCATAGTCACAGCGTTCGGGCCGGTGTTGAAGACCGTCATTTGCCCTTTGCCCTTGATCCAGTACTGCCATTCGTCAGCGTTGGGGTGCCAGTGCATATCCCGCAAGCCGCCGGGATGCACCGTTACCAGCGCGGCAGCGACTGTCGTGGCAACGGTGAAGTTGCGGCTGTCGGCGATCCGTACCGAGCCGCCCTTTGTCTCGCGCGCCGCGGGTCCCGATCCGAGCGTGAAGGTGAACGGGTGCGGCGGCACGCCGTTGCCGCTCACCGCCTGGCGGTCCGCGGCGAGATCGCCGGGTAACTTGCCCTGGAAGATGTAGAGGTCGCGCAGCGGAATATCCTGGAACGTCTCGGTCGGAACACCGAAGTTCTGGGCGAGGATATCCGGCGGCGTATGCGTGAACCATTCCGACACCAGGAGCGTGGTGAACTCAGAGGCCTTGCCCTCATCGAAACAGATAAGGAACTCGCAGCCATCCGGGCCGAGCCCCTGCAGCGACTGCGGCACGCCGGCGGGGACATACCCAAGGTCGCCTTCTTTCACATCAGCGATATAGGGTCGACCCAATTCGTCGAGAGTGGTGATCCGGCAAGTGCCGTAGGTCATGTAGGCCCACTCTGCAAACTGGTGCCAGTGCATCTCCCGGATGCCGCCGGACGTCAGCCGCATGTTGACGCCGGAGATGGTGTCTGCAACCGCAAAGGAATCCTGTGTTACCTGACGCGCCCAGCCGCCGTTTTGAATGCGCCGCGGCGCGTTGTTGAATGACGCCCAGCTCAGCGGCATGCTGCCGACATCGGTCGCCGGCGGTGAAAATGCCCCCGGAAACTGGTCCCTGATTGCCGGATTCTGCGGACCGGGATCGCTGATGCTCCTTGGATTCTTGGCGTTGATGGCGCCCTGCGGCGGATCGTTCGGATTGCCGAAGGTGATATCACTCTTCACCGGAGCGGCATTCGCCGTGGTCATCGTCGCAGCCGTCATTGCCCCGCCTACGGCTGTCGCCGCCAACATATCTCGTCTCGTGAACATCGGTTATCGCTCCTGATCCACGGATGAATTTGCCTCGTGGAGGATAGGCGCGAGCTTTTCGCGCGCCATTAAATTGAGGTTTAAAGTTGCGCGCCGGATGCTGTCACGCACTCCGCGATCGCCGCCTTTTCTCCAATCGGATGCGCGCTGACTCACGCACGTCGGAGCGCAACGTTTTTGCGATGAAAATCTTGACGAGAACAGAAGGGCGACTTCCGCTCGATGCTTCACTCGATTCGCTTGTCGAAAACACAGGATCGAACGACCAATCCGGTTTGAGCCTTAAAGGCTAACGGCGAATTTAATAGTCCTCCGTTTTCCCTCTACTACCTTCAGCCCGTTGCCTTCGTTCTCCATCATCGACCCGAGGAGTCCAAGGCATCCGGTTATTGCGACGAGCCCAGGGCAGGACAATTGCAATGGATATGACAGCGCTTCTCCTGTCGCGAATTCAATTCGCATTCACTATCTCATTTCACATCATCTTTCCGACATTCACCATCGGCCTGGCAGCCTGGCTGACAGTGCTGGAAGCGCTGCATCTGAGCACCGGCTGCCGGGCCTACCGCGCGCTGTTCGACTTCTGGCTCAAGATATTTGGCGTGGCGTTCGGACTTGGCGTCGTTTCCGGCATTGTGATGGCATTTCAGTTCGGCATGAACTGGAGCGTGCTATCGAGGATGTCCGGACCTATTCAGGGGCCACTGCTCTCGTATGAAACGTTCACGGCCTTCATGCTCGAGGCGACCTTTTTTGGCGTCCTCATTTTTGGCCGATCTCGCGTGGCTCCGTGGTTCTATCTGTTTTCAACCGCAATGGTCGCCCTGGGAACGACGTTCTCCGCGTTCTGGATCATGGTCAACAACAGCTGGATGCAGGCCCCGGTGGGATTTGCGCTGCAAAAAGGCATGTACGTCCCGGATGATTGGACCAGAATCATCTTCAGTCCGGTCGTATGGGCGCGGTTCCCGCACATGCTGCTGGCGGCGTACCTGACCGGAGCGTTCTGCGTCGCCGCGACCGGTGCGTGGTATCTGCTGCGCGGAAAGTTTATCGCCGAAGCGCATATCATGCTTCGGATGGGCCTTTGCCTGGCAACTGTGCTGGTGCCCGTTCAAATCCTGTTTGGACACCTCGCCGGCGACGTTGTTCATGATTACCAGCCGGCAAAATTCGCGGCCATCGAGGGGCGCTGGCATGACGAGCAGCCCGCAAGCGAAGTCCTGATTGGAATTCCCGACGCCGCGTCGGCGCGCAACAAGTATGCGATCTCGATACCCGTTCTTGGCAGCCTGATCGGAAGCATGAGCCTTGATTCCAAGGAAGTCGGGCTGACCAGCTTCCCGCGGAAAGACTGGCCTCCGGTGTTGATTCCGTTTTTTACCTTTCGCATCATGGTTGGGTGCGGTTTGATCATGCTGACGCTCGCGTTGATCGGCTCGTACCTCAGTCTCACGCGGCGGATTGGTCGAAACCGCCTGTTCCTGTGGGCGACATTTCTCAGCTTCCCGTTGCCCTTTATCGCCACCTGGACCGGCTGGTTCACGGCGGAGGTTGGCCGGCAACCGTGGGCGATCTACGGCTTGCTCCGGACTGCCGATGCGATGACACCATTCCTGACCGCACGAACCGCGGCGATCTCGCTCGTGGTCTTTGTAATCATCTACACGTTCATTTTTTCATTCGGCATCTTCTATATCTACCGGCTGCTGCGGACGGGTCTTGTGCGGCCGATGACGAAGCCGGCATTCGCGGCGGTGCCCAACCGGCCACTCTCGCTTGCCGGCGAAGATGCGAGGGTGCTAGCGGAAGCTGGAGAATAGTCATGATCACGTATTGGGTGTCGCTGCTCGCCATCAGCATCCTGCTGTATGTGTTGCTTGACGGCTTCGATCTCGGCATCGGGATTCTCTTCGGGCTGACACGGGATGAAGCGAGACGGCACGCCATGTGGAGTGCTGTCGCACCCATCTGGGACGGTAACGAAACATGGCTGGTCGTAACCGCGGTTATCCTGTGGGGGGCATTTCCGGCCGTATATGCCTTGCTGCTGTCCGCGTTCTACCTTCCGGTCGCGCTCATGCTGTGCGGCCTGATCCTGCGCGGTGTGGCATTCGAGTTTCGCTACAAGGCGGACCGTATGCGCTGGATCTGGGACCTGAGCTTTTTCGGCGGCTCGCTGGTGGCGACCTTCGTCCAGGTCATGACCGTTGGTGCGCTGGTCGAGGGTTTGCCGATCACTAACGGTCAATACAGCGGCGGCGAGTTTGGCTGGTTCAGCCCGTTCGCCGCACTTTGCGGTGTCGGGCTGTGCTTCGGCTACGCACTTCTTGGCGCCTGTTGGCTGGTCAGAAAATGCGACGGGGACGTCAAGGCCGGCGCCTATCGCCAGGTCCCCTATCTCTCGATCGGATTGCTCGCCTTCCTCGTTGTCGTCTTTGCCTTTGCGCTGGCTGAAAATCTTCAGATCATGCATCGATGGGTTGAGCGTCCCTATCTCTTTATCTTTCCTGCTGTCGCTGCCTTGGCGTCGATCGTGCTTGCGGTGAGCGTTGAGCGCCATCGGGACGGATTGCCATTCTACATGGTCGCACTGATCTTTCTGTCGGCCTTCGGGACATTGGCAATCTCGTTCTGGCCATACATGATCCCCTACGTCATGACAGTCGAAGAGGCCGCGGCACCTCATTCCAGTCTGGCATTCATGTTCTGGGGCGAGGGGATCTTCGTTTATCCGCTGATGCTCATCTACACGATTATCAGCTATCGGGTGTTCAGGGGCAAGGTTCGCGCGACGCCGATGCACTGAGGCTGCTGCAGGCGGCGCGGTTAGAGCTGAATTTAGCTTCCTGAATTCCAATTTAATGGGCGAACCCGGTTCTCGCGGTCACTGTACTACGGGCCCCTCCTATGGCCTTCGTCGCAACCATTCGCCCGCAACCGACTTTTTTCGGCTTCCGAAAGCGGAGTTCTTATGACGGATCGTTTCGGGATACTATCCTGTCGCCCCCCCTTCGTGGCGGTGGCGCTCTCGCTTGCCGCAAACCTGGTCTGGATTCCGCAAGCCCTGATCGTCTCTGATATCGTTGCGGCGGTCTCCATCGGTACCGATGCCGAACGGACCGGACTGGCGCCGATCATGCTCGCATCGCTATTCGTGTTGCTGCTGGTGGCACGAACGGTCGCCGACGCTGGAGCGTTTGCGGTGAGCGCTCGCACTTCAGCGGCGGCAAAACTGGATCTCCGACACAAGCTCATTTACGCCCTCCTGCCGTGGTCGCCTTTCGATGCCACCCGGCCGCCGGCCGGCGAAATCGCGGCGCTTGTCGTCGATCAGGTAGAGACAATCGACCCGTTTCTGGTCAGGTACCAGATCGCCCGGTTCAGGATGGCGGTGGTCCCGGCTGCAATTCTCGTGGCGATTCTGCCGGTCAGCTGGGCAGTCGCGTTGATGCTGGCGGTCACTGGGCCGGTGATCCCGGTTTTCATGGCATTGATCGGGGCAACGGCAAGGGAGCGCAGCCGCCGCCAACTCGACGAAGCGGGCAACTTGACCGGGCTACTGCTCGATCGCCTGCGCGGGCTGACGACCATCCGTCTGTTAGGCGCGGAAGAGCGTGCCGCCGCTGCAATCGAGGCTTCCGGTGAGCGCGTGAGACGCTCCGCCATGGATGTGCTTTCTATCGCCTTTCTGTCATCTGCGGCGCTTGAATTATTTGCAACCGTCGGCATCGCAATGGTCGCGCTTTATATCGGCTTCTATCTGTTGGGATGGATCAGCTTTGGCGCCACACTGAACGCCTTCGGACTATCCGGAGGTTTGTTCATGCTGTTGCTTGCGCCGGAGTTCTTTCAGCCGCTGCGGGAGTTCGCGGCCGGCTACCACGACCGCGCCGCCGTGGCAGGCCTTGCAGAGCGCGCCGATGACATCTTCAACGTTCGGCGATCGAGCATTGTTG
>JAQGJF010000384.1 GCA_028290765.1 Tardiphaga sp. | reverse complement strand
TCCATCGCCGAATAGGTGACGTTGGTGGCGTTAGCGCCGTTCGCAGACGGGTCCTTGGCGCCGCGCCGCCAATTGGTCAACAGCGTATTCCACTCGATGACGTCGATCTGCACATCGAAGTAGCATTCGGCGAGCGCCTGCTGCAGATATTCATTCATCGGCACCGGCAGCATCTGGCCCGAGCCCGACGCCGAGGTCTGGACCTTCGCCGCTAGATGCTTGTTCGGGCCGTAACCCGCCTCCTGCATCAGCTTCTGCGCGGCCGGCTTGTCGTACTTGATCTGGAAGGTCGGATTGCCGCGCCAGGGATGGCCGGGCTCGAACGTGCCGGTCGCAGGCACCATCAGGCCGGCGAGCAACCCGTCTTTGAGGCCTTCGCGATCGACGCAGAGATTGGCGGCCTTGCGAACCCGGATGTCGTTCCAGGGCGAACCTTCGACGCGGGAGAACTGCCACGGCCAGACATGCGGCTCCTCGTTGCTCTGGATCACAAAACCGCGCTGCTTGATTTCCTTGACCGCATCGGGCGCCGGGGCCTCGACCCAGTCCACCTGCCCCGACAGCAGCGCGGCGGTGCGCGCATTGGCTTCCGGCATCGGCAGCAGCAGCATCTTGTCGACCTTGGGAACGCGCGCCTTGTCCCAGTAATTGTCGTTCTTGACCAGTTCGAGCCGCTCGCGCGGCGTGAACTTCGACATCTTCCACGGACCAGTGCCCGACGCGTCCCTGGCGAACGACGCCCAGGCGGCCTGCGATTTCGCCTTGGCGTCGGTGCCTTCGGCGGCCTCGAACAGTTTTTGCCATTTCGCCGGAGACGCCATGAACAGATTGGTGAGATTGATCGGCAGGAAGCTATCCGGCTCCTTGGTGATCAATTCCACCGTCATGTCGTCGATCTTGCGGGCCGAAGCCAGCGTCGGCATCCGCGAGGCGGTGACGCCGACCTGGCTGGGGTCGAATTGCGGCGCATCCTGTTTGAGAACTTTTTCGACGT
The DNA here is from genome assembly GCA_028290765.1 of Tardiphaga sp. The sequence goes on along the minus strand of JAQGJF010000384.1, from coordinate 2,480 downwards.
TCCAGATCACCGCGTCGGCATTGAAGGGCGAGCCATCATGGAATGCGACACCGGGACGCAGCTTGAAGGTCCACTTCTTCTTGTCGGCATCATCGACCGCCCATTCGGTGGCGAGGCCGGGGATCATGACGCTGGCCTTGTCGGCCGACGAGAGGTCCCACATGGTCAGCGCGTCATACATGGTGAGGCCGGTGAAACGGTTGCCCTCGAAGCCCTGATCGGGCTGGCCCAGCGTGCGCGGAATATCGGCCGCGGTCATGCCGATGCGCAGAACCGTTTCGGCGCCGGCGAGTTGCGGCCACGCCATCGCGGAAGCCGTCACCAATGCGGAAGTCATGACCAATGCGAACAAGGTCTTCTTCGCCCGGCTTTTTCCGTCCACGCTCAACCACATCGTCATATTTCCTTATCAAGTGCGATGGTTAAAACTTATGCAGCGTTATGCAACGCTTATGCCAACGAGGGCCCGGCGGCAGATGCCGCAAGGGATTGAAAAGCCGAACGGTTGTGGACCCCCAGGACACGCAAGGACGCTGTCTACAATAAAGGCACATTCTACGACGAATGGCAGAGCGCTGCACGATTAAAAGGCAAATGCGCGTCAGCTCGTTTCCGGATCGTGCCGGCCTTCCATCCTCAGCCGGTGGCTACGACCGGAGCTTTGCCGCGCCCGAAATATGAGACGTGCGGCGGGGTTATACCCGATGTTGTCCGTCAATCGCTGGCATCAACCTTGCAAGCTTAGATGGTGCTTTTCCCCCATGGAGTATCGGTTATGCGCGTTTGGAATTCGATCCTTGTTGCGGCCTTGGCGGCCATCATCGGCGCCGCCGTTCCAGCGCAAGCCGAAACGGTGGTGCGCTACGGCATCTCGATGGCGGATATTCCGCTGACCACCGGACAGCCCGACCGCGGCGCCGGGGCCTATCAGTTTACCGGCTACACCATCTACGATCCGTTGGTTGCCTGGGAGATGGATGTGTCCGACCGGCCGGGCAAACTGGTGCCGGGCCTCGCCACCGAATGGAAGGTCGATGACAGCGACAAGACCAAATGGCGGTTCGCGCTCCGCAAGGGCGTCAAATTCCACGACGGCAGCGAGTTCAATGCCGATGCGGTGATCTGGAATCTCGACAAGGTGCTGAACGACAAGGCGCCGCAATTCGACAAGCGCCAGAGCGCGCAGGTCAAGACCCGCCTGCCCTCGGTGGCGAGCTACGCCAAGATCGACGACTCCACAATCGAGATCACCACCAAGACCGTCGACTCGCTGTTTCCCTATCAGATGCTGTGGTTCCTGGTGTCCAGCCCCGCGCAATATGAAAAGCTCGGCAAGGATTGGGACAAATTCGCGTCCCAACCCTCGGGCACCGGACCGTTCAAGCTCACCAAGCTGGTGCCGCGCGAACTGGCTGAACTGACCAAGAACGCGGACTACTGGGACAAGAAGCGGATTCCGAAAACCGACAAGCTCGTTTTGATCCCGATGCCGGAAGCCCTGACCCGCACCAATGCACTATTGGCCGGACAGGTCGACCTGATCGAAACGCCGGCCCCGGACGCGGTGCCGCAGTTGAAGTCGGCCGGTATGAAGATCGTCGACAACGTCACGCCGCATGTCTGGAATTATCACCTCAGCGTGCTGCCCGGCTCGCCCTGGACCGACATCCGCCTGCGCAAGGCGCTCAATCTGGCGATCGACCGCGACGCGGTGGTCGGATTGATGAACGGCCTGGCCAAGCCCGCCAAGGGCCAGGTCGATCCGTCGAGCCCCTGGTTCGGCAAGCCGAGTTTCGACATCAAATACGATCTCGCCGCGGCCAAGAAGCTGGTGCAGGAAGCCGGCTATTCGCCGGAGAAGCCCTTGAAGGCGACCTTCGTCATCGCCCAGGGCGGAACCGGACAGATGCTGTCGCTGCCGATGAACGAATTCCTGCAGCAGAGCTTCAAGGAAATCGGCATCAACGTCGAGTTCAAGGTGGTCGAACTGGAAACGCTGTATACTCATTGGCGCAAGGGCGCGGCCGACGAGATGAACGCCGGCATCACCTCCAACAACATCGCTTATGTCACCTCGGATCCGCTCTACGCCATCGTGCGATTCTTCCATTCCGGCCAGATCGCGCCGGTCGGCGTCAACTGGGGCGGCTACAAGAATCCCAAGGTCGACGCGCTGATCGACGAGGCCAAGCAGAGCTTCGATCCGGCCAAGCAGGACGAATTGATCGCGCAGGCGCATGCCCTGATCGTCGACGACGCCGTGCTGGTCTGGGTGGTGCACGACACCAATCCGCACGCGCTGTCGCCCAAGGTGAAGAAGTTCGTGCAGGCGCAGCACTGGTTCCAGGACCTGACCACCATCGGCCTGGAATGATTCGGCGCAGCTGAAGCCGATTCGGGGATCGCCGGCTCCGTCATTGCGAGGAGCACTTGCGACGAAGCAATCCAGTCTTCCTTTGCGGCCCTGGATTGCTTCGCTG
>JAQGJF010000146.1 GCA_028290765.1 Tardiphaga sp. | reverse complement strand
CACCGAGCAGCGTTTCTTCTTCAGCGGACATGGAACGTGGACGTTGAACGGTCCGGTGCACGTTCCGGTCGTCAGGTACCAATGGCAAAGGTAGGTACAGCCGCTTCTGTTCTCGTTCCAGTCGGCTCTCGCCCCGGATGACGCCGCGATCGTGACGCTCGTCAGCACCGCGACCGACAACACGACCGCGCCGAGGCGCCGGGCAATTGCACGGCGCAAAAATCCAAACATGCCAGTCATTTCTAATCTCCCGTGGTTTGAGATCGAATGCCTGACGTTAGGGCTCGCTGGCCGGCGTGTATGTGAAACGCCCCACACGCAAATAATCGTGAGAGTCCGGTTTGCGGAGTTAGTTTTCGTCGCAATAATTTCGAGAGTTTGTTCGCAAACCTTACGCCGCCCGCACCTCGCGCAGGAAAACATCGACCTGGGTCTTGAGGTCTTCGCCGTTGCGTGACAATTCCGCGGCGGATTCGACGACGCGGGTCGCCGCCACGCCGGTCTCGCGCGCGGCGTCGTTGACGCCGGCGATGTTTTCCGAAACTTCGCCGGTGCCGCGCGCGGCCTCGGCGACGTTGCGGGCGATTTCCAATGTCGCCGCACCTTGTTGCTCGACCGCGGCGGCGATCGCGCTGGCGATTTCGCTGACCTGGCCGATGGTCGCGGTGATGCCGACGATGGCATCGACGGACGATTGCGTTGCGCCCTGGATCGCGCCGACCTGTGCTGAAATTTCGTCGGTGGCTTTCGAGGTCTGGCTCGCCAGCGCCTTGACCTCGGAGGCGACCACGGCAAATCCGCGGCCGGCTTCGCCGGCGCGCGCCGCCTCGATGGTGGCGTTGAGCGCGAGCAGGTTGGTCTGCGCGGCAATCTCGCTGATCAGCTTGACGACGTCGCCGATCTTCTGCGCCGCCAAGGCCAGGCTCTGCACCTCGGCATTGGCGCCGTTGGCCTGGTCGACGGCGGCGCCGGCGATCTTGGCGGATTGATTGACCTGCTGGGCGATCTCGCCGATCGACGCGTTGAGCTGTTCGACCGCGGCGGCCACCGCCTGCGCGCTCTGCGTCGCTTCCTCGGAAGCGGCCGCGACCGTCGCGGTCTGGCGCGTCGCCTGGTCCGCGGTGGCGGCCATCGACTGCGCCGTGGTGCGCAATTCTCCGGCCGCGGAGCCCACCGCCCCGACGACGGTGCCGACGCCGGTTTCGAATCGGGTGGCCAGCGCCGCCATCATGTTGCGGCGTTCGAGCCCGGCCGCGGCCCGCTGCTCTTCCTGCGCCGCGCGCAGCCGGTCGCTCTCGATCAGGCTGTCCTTGAAGATCTCGACGGCTCTGGCCATCGAACCGATCTCGTCCTTGCGTCCGGCGCCGGGCACGACGATTTCGCGCTTGCCGGAGGAGATGCCGCGCATCGCGGTTTCCAGGGCCCGGATCGGCTTGGCCATGCCGCGCCCGAGCCACACCGCAATCGCGCCTGCGAGCAGCAGCGCACATGCGGTGGCGAGCGTCAGCCAGGTCAGCGATTGCCGGGCGAGATCGCGATAGGCGGTGGCGTCGCGAACGATCTCGAATACGGCGACCGGTTCGCCGGAGAAGTTCTTGATCGGTCCGAAGCTGGTGGCGGTCGGGCGGCCATCGAGGTCGCCGCGCAAAACCATGACTTCGCCGCCGAGCGCGCGCTTGAGCGCCGCCATGTCGGCACTGCGGCCGTTCAGCGTCGACGCCAAAACCTTGTCGGTCTGTCCGTCGAACTGATGGATCGTGACGTCGACGCCGAACCTGGCTTTCATCGTTTCGACAAAGGTTTTTCCGAACGGCGATCCGACATCAATATCACCAAGCAAGGTGTCGCCGTCGATGACCGGCGTTAGCCCGAATATGGTCAAGGCATCGCGGCCCGCTTCGATGCCGCCGAACACTTTTCGTTCCGCAAGCGTCCGAACCACGGTCTTGCGCCTGGCGGATACGTCATCGCCAAAGTTGTCAGGCGAATGGACCCGCGCAAACGTCGTGGCGGGCGGTGTTTCGATACTGATAATCTCCACCCCCTTCGGCTTGATCATCTGCAGCGCTTCTTTCATCACCGCGATCGTGGTCGGCCGGTCCTTGGCGCGCATGGCGTCCTTTACCGACTGCATCGAGGCTAGAACGTTGCTGATCAAAACCGTGGTGCGGGTTTCGGCATCCAGTGCCGCAACCAGATTGGCGTAGTCCGCGCGCAACTCGCGGTCGAGCGCGGTTTCGACGGTGGCCTGCTGCTGCCAGACTCCGAACACGGCGAGCGCGGCGCAGGAGCCGGCGGCGACCAGCGTGATGGCCACGATCATGCGCGCCGAGATCGATCCGAGTGCCGCCATCATTATTCCCCTTCAGCCACGGCGAACCTTGGCCCGCGAAAAATTCCTCTCTGTTATCAATAGGGAAGGGGCGTGAAGGAGCTGTTAACCAGTCTCGGGCCCGAGGGGTAGCCAGACACCGAAATCGCATCCGAAAGGGACGTGACGAGCGGCAAAGGCTTCGCTATAGAGGCGGCACTGTAGGAGTGTAGCTCAATTGGTAGAGCACCGGTCTCCAAAACCGGGGGTCGCAGGTTCGAGCCCTGCCACTCCTGCCAGGTGATTTCCGCCGAGTTGTGCCTGCCAAGTCATTCCTGCCAAGTCATTCCTGCCAAGTCATGTCTGCCAGCCCGCCGGCACGGCCAAAACAGCAGAACCAACCGAAAGTCGCGCTCAATCCCGAAGGCCGGGTTCCGGTTCCGATATCTTGACCTTTGGCGCAGTCCACGGTACCAAGCGCCACTCGCTGTCGGCCCGCTTTGACGGATATCCGACGCGGCTTTGATTTCCCGAAAGAATAGGGCCCGCTTGGCGGCTCATCCTTGAAAGAGGGTTGGGCGCAGGAGGACTGTCTTTCGGGCTGTTCGGATTCTTAAAACCCTTAAATCGTCTGACGTCAGACGCGGATCATCAACGATGGCTTTCAGCCCGTTCAAATTCCTGCAGGAAGTGCGGACCGAGACCGCCAAGGTCACCTGGCCTTCGCGTCGCGAGACGACGATCACCACGATCATGGTGTTCGTGATGGTTGCACTGGCTTCGATCTTCTTCTTCGCCGCGGATCAAATCATCAGCTATCTCGTCACACACCTGCTGGGCGTCCACTAATGAGCATGCGCTGGTATATCGTTCACGCCTATTCGAATTTCGAAAAGAAGGTCGCGGAGTCGATTCGCGAGCAATCGAAGCAGCGGGGACTCGAAGAACTGTTCGAGCAGGTGCTGGTCCCGACCGAGAAGGTCACGGAAGTCCGGCGCGGCCGCAAGATCGATGCCGAGCGGAAATTCTTCCCGGGCTATGTGCTGGTGAAGATGAACCTCACCGACGAGGCGTTCCATCTGATCAAGAACACCCCGAAGGTGACGGGTTTCCTCGGCGCCGAAAACAAGCCGATGCCGAATTCGGAGGCCGAGGCCATGCGCATCCTGCACCAGGTGCAGGAAGGCGTGGAGCGGCCGAAGGCGTCGGTGTCGTTCGAGATCGGCGAGAACGTCCGCGTGGCCGATGGGCCGTTCGCGTCGTTCTCCGGCGTGGTCGAGGAAATCGACGAGGCGCGCTCGCGCGTGAAGGTCGCGGTGTCGATCTTCGGCCGCGCGACGCCGGTGGAACTGGATTTCGGTCAGGTCGAAAAGGTCTGATCGGGTAACGCGAAGCTCGTCTTCGCAAGCAAGAGGTCGTGGGAGGAGGGGACGGTTGCCAACTGTCCCGATCCGAACCACGAAACCTGAAACAGCCGATTTCGGTCGGCACAACAGGAGTGACGTATGGCAAAGAAAGTGACCGGATACCTGAAATTGCAGGTGCCGGCCGGTGCGGCGAACCCTTCGCCCCCGATCGGACCCGCGCTTGGTCAGCGCGGCC
>JAQGJF010000379.1 GCA_028290765.1 Tardiphaga sp. | reverse complement strand
CGGGAAACTGATCACCTGAACGTGTTGTGTCAGGTCACCGTTAGAGCGTTTTTGAGCGAAGTGGCTGCCGGTTCGCGTGAAGAAAACGCGTCAAAACAAGAATCGAGAGCATCGGTTCTGATTCAATCAGAACCGATGCTCTAGCCGCGCCGCGGCGCGATGGATAGCATCCTCGCGCGGCTGCTTTGATCTGGCGATCCGCTCCTTCAGCAGCGCGAGAACTTCGGGCGGCGCGGTGTCGGGCGAGCCGGCGTTGAACGGCGGCGCCGGATTATATTCAAGCCTGAGCTGAATGGCTTCCGCGATTTGCCGGTTGGCCAGGATCGACACCAGCGTCAGCGCGAAATCGATGCCGGCGGTAACGCCGCCGCCGGTGATGCGGTTGCGGTCGACGCAGACGCGGGTTCTGGTCGGGGTGGCGCCGAACAGCGCCAGATAATCCATCGCCGACCAGTGCGTGGCCGCACGGTAGCCGTCGAGCAATCCCGCGGCGCCCAGCACCAGCGACCCGGTGCAGACCGACGTGACGTATTTCGCCCCCTTGGCCTGGGCGCGCAGAAAATCCAGCGTCTCTTCATCGTTGACGAGATCGTCGGTGCCGCTGCCGCCGGGGACGCAGATCACGTCGTCGAGTGGCGGACAATCCGCAAAGCTGACGGTCGGCATCAGCATCAGCACGGAATCGCTCAGCACCGGTTCGATGCGTTTCCAGATCAGGTGCACCGTAGCGCCCGGCAGGCTTGCGAACACCTGCAGCGGCCCGGTGAGATCGAGCTGGGTCAGTTTGGGAAACAGCAAGAGACCGATGTGCAAGGGCGCGGACATGATGAAAATCCCCAATGAAAAACCCTGGATTTGGCTTGACGCGATCATCCTGGCATGATCGCCTGATGTCTGAAATGGCAAATTTCCCTCGTTTCGAGACATATGTGGCTAACATCATGCGGCTGACATCATGATCGGCATTCTGGTCTTTCCGGATTTTCAATTGTTGGATGCGGCCGGGCCGATCTCGGTGTTCGAGATCGCCAACCGCTTCAACGGCGTGCCGGCGTCGATCAAGGTTTTGGCGGCAACGCCGGGCGAGGTGCGCAGTTCGTCGGGCGTGGCCCTGCTGGCGCGGAGTTTCAGGTCAGCGAGCGCGATGGATACGTTGATCGTCGCCGGAGGCGAGGGCGTTCGCACCGCCGCAACATGTAAGCGGACGCTGGATTTCATCCGTGCAACGGTACGGCGCGGCTGCCGTGTCGCCAGCGTGTGTTCCGGCGCCTATCTTTTGGCCGAAGCCGGCGTTCTCGACGGCCGCCGCGCCACCACCCATTGGAGCCGCACCCGGCATTTCCTTGGCGCTTATCCGAAGATCAAGCTCGAACCCGACAAGATTTTTATCCGCGATGGCAATATCTGGAGTTCGGCCGGCATCAGCGCCGGCATCGACCTGGCGCTGGCGATGGCGTCGGAAGATTTCGGCGACGAAGTCGCGCGTTCAACCGCGCGTCAGCTCGTGATCTATCATCGCCGTGCCGGTGGCCAGTCGCAGTTTTCATCGCTGCTCGAACTGAAGGCGCCGACCGGTCGCTTTGCGGCGCTGTTGAGCTGGGCGCGCGAGCATCTCGATCAGCCGCTGACGGTGGAGCAACTGGCCGAGCAGGCCGGGATGAGCTCGCGGCATTTTACCCGGGCGTTCATCGCCGAGACCGGCGCCACGCCGTCCAAGGCGGTGGAGCGGTTGCGGCTGGAGGTGGCGCGGCAGCGCGTGCAGTCGTCGGGCGAGGCGATCGAGGGGGTGGCGCGCGCCACCGGTTTTCGCGACCCGGAACGGATGCGCCGCGCCTTCATCCGCAGTTTCGGGCAACCGCCGCAGGCCTTGCGGCGCGCCGCACGGGCGGGTTAGCCTTTGACATAGCCCATGGCTTCAACGACGCGTCCGTTGCGGACGCGCATGAGATTCACGCCACGGACGGATTGACTCTCCTCATCGCCCCACCGGTATCGCCACCGCACGATCGCCCGTTCGCCGACCACCGATACCTCTTCTCTGCTGAAGCCTGTGCCGGCCGCCGCGGCAAGCCCCTGCCATACCGCGAGACACGCTTGCTTGCCGACATGCAGCGAACCGTTCGGAGCCGGCGTGGTGTTTTCGATGACGCAGTCGTCGGCGACCAGTTCCACGAAGGCTGCCGGATCATGACGATCGAAGGCGTCGTGGAATTGCCGCATCACGTCCTCGGTTTCCCTACTGATCCGTTCATGATCATCGTGCCGCATGGTCAATTCCATATCTGTCGCTTGAGTGCATCGCTCGCGAACCGGTGAACTGCCATGATCATGCCTCCGTCCGCTCGCGCAGTTTTGCTTTCAGCGTGATGGTCGGGACACCGGCCAGCGCTCTGGAAACCAGACAACGCGTTTTCGCCGCCTCGGCGTGTTGCAGGAAGCCGGCGCCATCGATGCCAGGCACCTCGCCTTCGGTTTCGATGTCGATCCGGGTGAGGGTCGGGCCAGCCTCGGTGAAACCGAGATGCGCTTTGGCGACGGTATGGATCAGCGCCGGCGTGAAGCCGGCTTCGCCGAGAATGGCGGTGAGGGCCATCGAGAAGCACCCGGCATGTGCCGCGGCGATCAGTTCTTCGGGATTGGTACCAGCGCCATCCTCGAATCGCGACGGGAACGAAGAAGCGCCTTCGAATACTCCGCTGCCCAGGCGTAAGCGGCCGGAGCCTTCCTTCAGCGAACCCTGCCACCTTGCTTCACTTTCACGAATTGTCATGAGCGATCCTTTCTAGCTTGTGCAAGCGCAAACATAGGACCGGCGCATGGTATGAAAAATAGACGTTATCGCCATGCTGTGTTAAGATGATCTATCTAATATCGTTCATGGAGGGTGAGTATTGGCCCGCACCGATGTGTTCACCGGGCTTTCCGAATTTCTCGCCGTTGCCGACCACGCCAGCTTTCGCGCGGCGGCTGCCGAACTTGGGGTGACGCCTGGAGCCGTCAGCCAGGCGATCCGATCCCTGGAGATCCGGGTCGGACTGCCGCTGTTCCAGCGCACCACCCGCAGCGTCGCCCTGACGGAGGTCGGTGCGGATTTCCTGGCGCGATTGCGGCCGGCCTCGGCCGAAATTGGCGACGCGCTGGAGGCGCTCGTTCAACTGCGGCAGCGTCCGATCGGGCACCTTCGCCTTTCGGTGCCGCGGATCGCCCTGGATCTGGTGATCATGCCCGTGCTGCCGGAGTTCCGCCGGGCCTACCCGGATGTCAGGGTGGAGATCGCGGTAGACGATGCTTCGGTCGACCTGGCCGCCGGCCGGTTCGATGCCGGCATCCGCATCGGCGAGTTCATCGAACGCGACATGGTCGCCGTAAAAATCACGCCGGATTTCCGCTGGTCGGTGCTCGGCACCCCTTCCTATTTCGCCGCGCGCGGTCGACCGCGGGTGCCGGAGGATCTGACCAGTCACGAATGCATCCGCTATCGCTTCCCGACCGCGCAGGCCGTTTATCGTTGGCAGTTCCAGCGCAAGGGACGGGAATTCTCGCTCGACCCACCGGGAAGCATGATCGTCAACGACCACATCACCATGATCGAGCTTGCCAAAAAAAGCGTCGGTCTCGCCTACACGGCCGATCTCGTCGCGGCCCGCGAACTGAAATCCGGCGAACTCGAGCCCGTTCTTGCCTCGCATCTTCCGACCAAGCCAGGGTTGTTTTTGTATTTTCCAGCGAAGAGCCAGAACCAGCCGAAACTGCGGGCTTTCATCGATATGTCGACGCGATTCATGAAGCGGGCAAGATGATGTGATCGGGGATTTGACATCGTCACGGCGCATTCATGCGATCGGCCACAGCAAACGCGCGAGGTCGGCCAAGTTATCGGTCTTGTCCTGCCAACCCTCGATACAGATATGCCGGACCGGGTCGCTGGCGCGGTGCAGCAGCATCAGGATCAGGAGGCGCCGGGTCAGCGCCTCGTCGATATCCGCCGGCGAATATCCGAAACCACGCAACAGGCGCTGAACCCGCCGCGGCATTCCCGCCGTCATGAACGCGCTGGGGCCGAGCAGATCGTATTCGCCCCAGCCGGTCATGACGTCACCAAAATCGAACAGGCCCGACAGCTTCCAGTCCCCGGAATGGCAGCTCAGTAGAATGTTCTCCGGGATGTATTCGCCGATCAGGATCACCGGCGCCGCATGCATCGGAATGAGCTCGGGAGCCTGCCGCAGCAGCTCGTCGAGACCGGCCAGATGTTTCGGCGGCAATCCCAGCCGCTGGTGCCTGGCCCGGCAGCCTTCGATCTGCTTGGCGATGAACTGCTTCCAGTTCGGCTCCAGATGCGCGAGGTCGCCGATCGGAGCGCGCTGAACTTCCGCAATCGTCTCGCCGATCTGACCGAGGACATTTTCCTTCTGATCCTCCGGCAGCAGCGGCCAGGCCTCTGTGCCCAAAATGCCGTCGAGGCGCGTGATCACCAGATACGGCCATTGCTCGCGCTCACCCTTGAATACGATCTTCGGGATCGGCACGCTCAGGCGTCCGTCGAGCAACGCAAGCGATGTGTGTTCGGAAACGAACTGGCTCCGAAACATCGGCGGGAACAGCTTGAGAATGAGCCGGTCATCGAGCGCGACGACCAGATTGGTTCCGGTCGAAAACGCCTCGACGGAGTCGTAAGGCAAAGCGTGATCACGCGCGATCGCGGTGACCGCCGGCAGCCATTGCGCGCGATCCGCCCGCCACGCGCGAAAGGCTTCGGCGCCCGTCAGGGCCGGGAGCAGGCCTGCCTGTGATTTTGTGTTCACTCGAATTATCCCGTTCGCGAGCGCCAATTCTAGAACGGTTCGCCGTCGGCGAGCCGCTTCTTTTTCTTTTTCGAGCGTTCCCAGACGACGCCGGGGAAACCCTTCAGCGGCACCAGCGGTTCGCCGGTCCAAGTCCATTCCTGCAGTTCCTGGATGCCGATGTGATAGAGCGGCTGCCGGCCAGTGCGGCTTTCGAACAGAGCGCGCGAAATATTGACCATATGCGGCGAGCGGGGCCGCTCGTAGAACAATGGCGTGCCGCATCGCGCGCAAAAACTTCGCACGGTCTTCGAGGCCGGGTCTTCAAAGCGGGTGATTTCCTTCTCGCCTTTGGTGATGCGAAAACGCTTGCGCCAGCTTCCGACGTAAGTGGCATAGGCGGCGCCATGCGCCTGCCGGCTGGCGCGTGAATGATCGTGCCAGGCCCAGCGGGCGGGAAAGTCGATTTCGAACTGGACCGCGCCGCAGAGGCAACGGCCCTTCACCGGCGCGCCGGATTTGACCGCCTCTGGTTTCTTCATCGATCAGCCCTGCGCCTTCAGCCATTCGCCGATCTCGCGGGCGGCGATGATGGCTTGCGGCAGCAGCTTACCCATGGTGAAGAAGCCATGGAACTGGCCGGGAAACGTTCGGTACGTCAGCGGCACGCCGGCCTGCTTCAGCCGTCCGGCGAATTCTTCGCCCTCATCGCGCAGCGGATCGGCGCCGGCGGTCAGGACGTAGGCCGGCGGCAGGCCGGCCAGATTGGCGACCCGGGCCGGCGAGGCGCGCCAGTCGTCGACATCGGCCGGGCCGTTGAGATAATGGTCGCGAAACCACCGGATCACCGAATGCGTCAGCAGGATGCTGGTTTCCGGCTCGCTGTGCGAGGGATGCGTCATCCGGAAATCGGTGCCGGGATAGATCAGCACCTGGCCGGCCAGTTTTGGGTCTCCGGCGTCGCGCGCGTTGATCGCGACCACCGCGGCGAGATTGCCGCCGGCGCTGTCGCCGCCGACCATCAGTCGCGTGCTGTCGATGTCCAACGCCAGCGCGTTGTTCGAGATCCATTCGGTCGCCGTGATCGCATCCTCGACGGCGGCCGGGAATTTGTGCTCGGGCGAGAGCCGGTAGTCGACCGAGATCACGATCAACTCGCCTTCATGCGCCAGCGTGCGGCACGCCACGTCATGCGAATCGAGATTGCCGATCACCCAGCCGCCGCCGTGGAAGAACACCAAAGCCGGCGCCATCCCGTCGAATTTGCGAAGCGTCTTCGGCGTGTAGATACGCGCTGGAATCATGCCGGCCGGCGAGGGGATCGTCAGCGCTTTGGTGGATTCGATTTCGGGCGGCTCGGGATTGGTGACGAGGCGGGCTTTCAAATACAGCTCGCGGGCCTCGGCGGGTGAGCCGCTCTCATAAGGCGGCCGTCCGGCTTCCTGAAAAGCCTTGAACACGGCGGCGGCATCGGGGTCGAGGGTGACGGGCATGAAGAGACCTGTGCTTGCACCAAGAATTCTAGCTCGTGGTACGTCCACCGTCGACGGTGTAAGCCGAACCGGTGACATAGCTCGCCTCGTCGGAGGCGAGGAAGGCGACGATGGAAGCGACTTCCGACGCCTGCCCCAGCCGCCGTGCCGGAATCTGCTCGACGATCCGCTCGGACGGCACCGGCGCATGGCCGGGATTGCGCCCCTCGATGATCGCGCTCAGCATCCGGCTGTCGATCAGTCCGGGACATACGCAATTGTCGCGCACGGCTGTCGCCGCGCATTCCAGCGCCGCGCTCTTGGTCAGGCCGATTACCGCGTGCTTGCTGGCGCTGTAGGCGGCGATTTGGGCTGCTCCGATCTGCCCGGCGATCGATGCGGTGTTAACGATGCTGCCGCGGTTTTGCCGCAGCATCGCCGGCAGCACATGCTTCAGCCCGAGGAATACGCCGACCACATTGACATCGAGCACCCGGCGAAAACTTTCGAGCGAATATTTGATGATCGGCGCGATGTCGCCCTCGACACCGGCGTTGTTGTAGAACACGTCGACGGCGCCGAATGTGTCGACCGTCCGGCGGACGTAGTCCGCGACTTCGTCCTCCTGGGTGACATTGGCGGTGATAGCCAGCGCTTGCGCCGATACCGGCAGATTCTCGATCGAAGCCTGCAGCGGCTTCTCGTTGCGGTCGACGGCGACAATGCGCGCGCCGCGTTCGGCCAGGAGCCGCATGGTCGCGGTTCCGATGACGCCGGCGGCGCCGGTGACCAGGGCGACCCTGCCATCCAGACGAATACGATCGGCCATGTCGGGCGTTTCCTTTTCCGCTCCGGTTTGTTCCGGATTTCGAGCGCCGAATCCACGCCATGCCGCGCAATGCGGATTCCCCAAGGCGTGTTTTAAAAAGCGTGTCTAAAAAGCGACTATTTCATTTGTCGGGGCGGGTGACCAGCCGGTGGGGCGTGGTCCGGGTGCGGGCAGGAGAGGCGGGCGCGCCCCGCAACCGCCCTTTCCCCGCCGTATTCGGCGTGTTAACCGGAAAGCCCTGCAAGCGGCCGATCGAATATACAATGTCGCGAGCCCGATTCGTCTGATGAAGCCGCGCGAGATGCTGAAAACCACTGCCACCCTTGGGTTCGCGGCGCTCTTTGCGGCCGCAGCGATCGCGCTGGCGCCGCTGCCCGCGCGGGCCCAGATCGGCAACATCTTTTCCGATCCGGTGCCGCGGCCGCCGGGTAACGTTCCTCGCGGCAACGTGCCCCAGCCTCAGGACGACGAGGAAGAGGTGCCGGATCTGCCGCGGCAGGGCCGGCTGCTGCCGACGCCCAACCGCCCGCTGCCGGGGCAGGGTGTGCCTCCCCCCGGACCGGTGCAGTCGCAGCCTTTGCCGCCTCCGGCGGCGACCACTGTCGTGCCGCAGAACGTGCCGCCAGGCGCGCCCGGCCAGCCTCTGCCCGGTGTGGCGAATGCCCCGCCGGCCAATCCGTTGCCGGGATTGGCGCCCGGGCAACGCCAGCCGCGCACCGGCACCGCGCCGCCGTCGCCGGCGACCTTGCAGCCGGGCGACGAGGTCGTCACCGAGCCGCCGGCCCAGAAGATCGTCAACAAGAAGGCCAGCTTTTCGGGTCTCGACAAGATCACCGGCCGCATTATCAATTTCGATGCCGATATCGGCGAGACCGTGCAGTTCGGCGCGCTGCGGGTGAAGACCGACGCCTGCTATACCCGCCCGGCGACCGAAGCCGCCAATACCGACGCTTTCGTCGAGGTCG
>JAQGJF010000378.1 GCA_028290765.1 Tardiphaga sp. | reverse complement strand
ATTTCCGATTCCCATCTCAGCCGCCGCCTGCCGCAATTTACCGAAAATTTCCATCGGGTCAGCGAGCACATCGACGCCACGCGCCCCGATCTCGTCATCAACAGCGGCGATCTCGGCTTTGACGGGTTTGAAAGCCAGGACGATCAGGAATTCGCCAAAGCAAAACACACCGCACTTCCGGTGCCATGCCGTTATCTTCCCGGCAATCATGACATCGGCGACAACCCGACGCAGGTCGGCGAGTTTCCCAAGCAACTCGCATCGGAAGCCAAGCGGCAGAATTTCCGGTCGATGTTCGGCGAGGACTGGTGGCGGTTCGACGCCGCCGGCTGGTGCTTCATCGGCCTGAACTCGCTGGTCATGAACACCGGACTGGCATGCGAGGAAGTGCAATTCGACTGGCTCGCCGCCGAGCTATCCGCTCTCAAGGGCAAACCGCTGGCGCTATTCCTGCACAAACCCCTGTTCCTGAACGCGCCGGACGATCCCGAATTGCTGGCGAGCGCGATCCGCTACGTGCCGCAGCCGGCACGGCGCCGCCTGATCGACATGCTCGCGGCGGTCGATTGGCGGCTCGTCGGCTCAGGTCATGTGCATCAGCGGCGTGATTTCAGCTTCGGCCGCACCCGCCATATCTGGGCGCCCTCCACCGGCTTCATCCTGGCCTCCAACGAACGGCAGCCGCTGATGGGGATCAAGGAGACAGGACTGGTGGAATATGTATTCCAGCCCAACGGCTTTGAGGTCCGTCATGTCCGCGCGCCCGGCCAGGTCGATCACGACCTGTTTTCGGTGCTCTAGATCGGCTGAAGGCGCAGGGGCTGAAGCGGCATCATCAGCCCCGTCATTGCGAGCGAAGCGAAGCAATCCAGGGGCCGCAAGAAAGAACTGGATTGCTTCGTCGCAAGAGCTCCTCGCAATGACGGAGCTCCTGCTACGCCCTGTCCGGTCCGACGCGAACCAGCTGCTTGCCGAAATTCGCGCCCTTCAACAGGCCCATGAAGGCGGCCGGCGCGCTGTCGAGCCCCTCGGTGACGAATTCGCGGTGCTTGACCTTGCCTTCGCGCACCCATTGCGACATGTCGCGCAGGAAGTCCGGGTGGCGCGCCGCGAAATCGCTGACGATAAAGCCGCGGATGTTGAGGCGTTTGGTCAGCACCGCGCGCATCATCGAAGCGGCCCATTTCGGCGCCACCGCCTGGGTGTCGTTGTATTGCGCGATCAGGCCGCACACCGGCACCCGCGCGAACGCATTGAGCAGCGGAAACACCGCCTCGAACACCGCGCCGCCGACATTCTCGAAATAGACGTCGATGCCCTACGGACAGGCCGCTCGCAGTTTTGCCGCCAGGTCTGGATCGCGGTGATCGAAGCAATCGTCGAAGCCGAGCTCTTCCTTCACGTAGCGGCACTTGTCGGCGCCGCCGGCGATGCCGACGGCGCGCGCGCCCTTGAGTTTCGCGATCTGCCCCACCGCGGAGCCGACCGCGCCGGACGCCGCGGCCACCACCACGGTCTCATTGGCCTGCGGTTTGCCGATGTCGAGCAGGCCGGTATAGGCGGTCATGCCCGGCATGCCGAGCACGCCCACCGCCGTCGACACCGGCCCCAGTTTCGGATCCACCTTGCGCAGGCCCGTGCCGTCGGAGAGTGCGTGGGTCTGCCAGCCTGAGCGGGAGAGAACGATGTCGCCCTCGGCAAAGCCGGGATTGTTCGAGCCCACCTCGGCCACCGTGCCGCCTTCCATCACGCCGCCGATCGGCACCGGCGCCGCATAGGACGGAGCGTCGCTCATGCGACCGCGCATATAGGGATCGAGCGACAGCCAGATGGTGCGCAGCAGAACCTGCCCCTCGCCCGGCGTCGGCGTCGCATGATCCTCGATCCGGAAATCGGTGGCCTTGGGCTCGCCGACGGGGCGGGAAACCAGGACGACGCGTTTGGCTGACTGGGGCATGATGGTTTCCTCCGAGTGTTGTTTTTACTTTCTTCCCTCTCCCCTCGTGGGAGAGGGTGGCTTCGCGAAGCGAAGACGGGTGAGGGGGCGGCCTCTCGTTTTGCGGCTCCCCCTCACCCGGCACGGACTACGCAGTAGCCGATGCGAAGCATCGGCGTTCTATTTAAAAGGACGGCGGCTGCAGGCCGCCTTTGGCCACCCTCTCCCACAAGGGGAGAGGGAAGGTCTCCCTCGCAATTATGTTCTAAATTCCTCGGTCCGTAAGATTACGCCGTAATCTTCGCCAACGCCGCGTCGAACGCCGCCGCGGCACCCGGCAGATCCTTGAAGGCCAGCCCGCTGTCAGCCGACTGCTTCTGCGCTTCGGTCGCGGTGGGGCGAATTTCGGCTACCGGCTTTGCGCCATCGAGCAACGCCTTGGGCGCGATCACGTGAAACTCGTGTTCCTCGATCGGCTGGTCCTTGAGCAGGAACACGCTGAGCGTCACGATGTCCTTGCCGCGCCGATAGGAAATATAACGATCGACCGCAACCGAGCCGTCGCGCTGCATGCCGCCGAGCTTGGCAAAGCCCTTGGCGTCGAGCAACTTGTGCGCCTTGAAACCCTTCACGCCCGCCGAATTCGCTTTCGCGGTTTCCTCGGACAGATCATATTTCTCCGCCATCTCCTTGCCGACCGCGGCAAGCTGCCCCGACATTTCGTGCTCGAATTCCTTCACCTCGGTGCGCGGCTTCGGCCCTTTGCGCGGCTTGGCGGCGTAACGCTTGTCGATCTCAGCCTGGCATTTGGCGGTGAGTTCGGCGACGGATTTGCGCTCCGCGTTGGCGAGCAGATTTTTCAGATCCTGATCTGAAAGTGCGGTAATCCTGTCGTCTGTCCAATCGACCATCGTGTCCAACGTTCTTTTCTATCGGTGTTGAAATGAGACTCTGAAAGCGGCGCTACAAGCCTGGCGATAGGTCACGCCGGGCAGCGCTCGCGTCGCGCGAATACTAGCGCGTTTTCGCGCCCTTGTGGGGCTTGTTTTCGGTCCTGTCCGATCACACCCCGCCCGGATAATTCGGGGCTTCGCGGGTAATCGTGACGTCGTGGACGTGGCTTTCGCGCAATCCGGCGCCGGTGATCCGCACGAACTGCGCCTTCGCGTGGAATTCGGCGATATTCCGCGCCCCGACATATCCCATGGCGGCGCGCAGGCCGCCGGCGAGCTGGTGCATGACGTTGCCCACCGGCCCCTTGTACGGCACCTGCCCCTCGATGCCTTCCGGCACCAGTTTCAGCGTGTCCTTTATGTCCTGCTGGAAATAACGATCCGCCGAGCCGCGGGCCATCGCGCCGACCGATCCCATGCCGCGATAGGCCTTGTAGGAACGGCCCTGCCACAGGAACACTTCGCCCGGCGTCTCGTCGGTACCGGCCAGCAGCGAGCCGACCATGGCGATATCGGCGCCGGCCGCCAACGCCTTGGCGAGGTCGCCGGAAAATTTGATGCCGCCGTCGGCAATCACCGGCACGTTGGCTTTCTTCGCCGCTTCCACCGCATCCATGATCGCAGTGAGCTGCGGCACGCCGACACCGGCGACAATACGCGTGGTGCAGATCGAGCCGGGCCCGATGCCGACCTTGATCGCGTCGGCGCCGGAATCGATCAGCGCCTGCGCCCCCTCGGTGGTGGCGATATTGCCGGCGATCACTTGCACCGCATTGGACAGCCGCTTGATCCGGTTGACCGCTTCCAGCACCCGCGACGAATGGCCGTGGGCGGTGTCCACCACGATGATGTCGACGCCGGCGTCGATCAGCCGCTCGGTGCGCTCGAAACCGCCCTCGCCCACGGTGGTGGCGGCGGCGACCCGCAGCCGGCCCTGCGCATCCTTGCTGGCGAGCGGATGCGCAACCGCCTTTTCCATATCCTTCACGGTGATCAGGCCGACGCAGCGATACTGATCGTCGACCACCAGCAGTTTCTCGATGCGGTGCTTGTGCAGCATCCGCTTCGCCTCGTCCTGGCTGACGCCTTCGCGCACCGTGACGAGGTTTTCGTGGGTCATCAATTCGGAAATCTTCTGCTTCGGATCGGTGGCGAAGCGCACGTCGCGGTTGGTAAGGATACCGACCAGCTTGCCCGGCACGTTCTTGCTGGCGCCGGTCACCACCGGAATGCCCGAGAAGCCGTGGTCGTGCATCAGCGTCATCGCATCGGACAGCATGGCGTCAGGACCGATGGTCAGCGGATTGACCACCATGCCGGATTCATACTTCTTCACCTGTCGCACCTGGGCGGCCTGGCCCTCGACGTCGAAATTGCGATGCAGCACGCCGATGCCGCCGGCTTGCGCCATGGCAATCGCCATCCGCGCTTCGGTCACGGTGTCCATCGCGGAGGCGATAATCGGGATATTGAGCGGGATGGCGCGGGTCGCGAACGAGCGAATATCGGCCTCGGAGGGCAGGATGTCGGAAAGGCCCGGCTTTAGAAGCACATCATCGAAAGTGAATGCTTCGCGTATTCCCTGCAAACCTGCCATCGCCAACTCCGTTCAGCGGCGAATGTGCCGCGCTAGTATCTGAGGATGAGCCAATTGGCCGGCGATGCAGCGCATCGTCGTCGAATCGATCCCATCGGTAGGGTTGGCGGTGGTCGATAGCATGCTGGCGCAGCGAATCAAAGCGTTTGGCAGCCATGCACAGGCTTTTCGTCTGGACCGGCCATCCTTCCGGCCCGGCGGCAATGGCCGGACGGCAGACCGTCCCGGCGGATCGCCTCCAGAGCCGGTTTCACGCAGGATTTAGGTGATTTTCATGGTTCCGCAATAGCCGACACGGCAGCAGGGTGTTACAGCCCGCTATCCCTTCCCTCCCCAAGACCCTTATCGCTCCAAGCGGCTTTTCAAGAACCTGATGAAGAAAGAACGCCTGATCCCGCTCATCGTGGCGACCGCCCTGTTTATGGAAAACATGGATTCCACGGTCATCGCGACCTCGCTGCCGGCCATTGCCGCCGACATCGGCACCAGTCCGCTGACGCTGAAGCTGGCGATCACCTCGTATCTGCTGTCGCTTGCGGTCTTCATTCCGGCCAGCGGCTGGACCGCCGACCGCTTCGGCGCCCGCATGGTGTTCTCGATCGCGATCGCGGTGTTCATGGTGGGTTCGATCGGCTGCGCGATATCGACCTCGGTCACCGATTTCGTCATCGCCCGCATTCTGCAGGGGATCGGCGGTGCGATGATGACGCCGGTCGGCCGGCTGGTGCTGCTGCGCTCCATCGACAAGAGCGCGCTGGTGAATGCGATGGCCTGGGTCACCGTGCCGGCGCTGATCGGGCCGGTGATCGGTCCGCCGCTCGGCGGCTTCATCACCACCTATTTCTCCTGGCACTGGATCTTCCTGATCAACATCCCGATCGGCCTCGTCGGCATCTTCATGGCGATGCGCTACATCGACCCGATCCGCAGCGAGGATCCCGAGCGCTTCGATCTCTACGGGCTGGTGCTCGCCGGCATCGGCCTCGCCGGCATCGCGTTCGGCCTGTCGGTCGCCGGCCTCAATTTGCTGCCGTGGTCGATCGTGGCCGCGCTGGTCGCGATCGGAACCATTTCGATGACGCTCTACGTCATCCACGCCAAGCGCACCGCATCGCCGGTGCTGGACTTTACGCTGTTGCGGTTGCCGACGCTGCGCGCCAGCATTTATGGCGGCTTTCTGTTTCGGCTCGGCATCGGCGCGCTGCCGTTTCTGCTGCCGCTTTTGATGCAGGTCGGCTTCGGGCTGTCGCCGTTTCGCTCCGGCCTCGTGACCTTTGCCTCCGCGGTCGGCGCCATGGGCATGAAAACACTGGCGGCGCGTTTGATCCGTACCTTCGGCTTTCGCAACATCATGACCATCAACGCCTTTGTGAGCTCGGTCTTCCTCGCCGCCTGCGCGCTGTTCACGCCGGCGACGCCGCTGCTCCTGATCATGATCCTGCTGGTGGTCGGCGGGTTTTTCCGCTCGCTGCAATTCACCGCCATCAACACCGTGGCCTATGCCGAGGTCGAGCCGGCCCAGATGAGCCGCGCCACCACGCTGGTCAGCGTCAACCAGCAGCTGGCGATTTCGGCGGGCGTCGCGGTCGGCGCGTTCTGCGTGGAATCGACCATGCTGATGCGCCACGTCAGCGAACTCAGCGCCGCCGATTTCGCCCCCGCCTTCATCGTGGTCTCCATCATCTCGGCGATCTCGACGTATTTTTTCTACCAGATGCCCGACGACGCCGGCCACGAGATTTCCGGACGCAAGGCCGTCGAGATCTCGAGCCGCAAGGGCGCCGCGAAGGCCGCGGCCAAGGCCGCCAACGAAGGCACCGAGGATGCCCGGGATCAGCGGCTCGGGTGAACATGGTTACCGAAACCTTTCGCAATTGCTTATTTTACGAAACGTTCAGGCCTTGTTTCGTATACTTCTCGTTCCAGGACAGAACTCGAGCAGCTCAGGATGAGCGATGCCGACCGCAGCGCAATCGATCTTCGACGAAGTCGAAGCCGCCATCACGATCGGCTCGGCGGAAAAGCGCCTGGAGACGATCAAGCGCGTCACCGATCTTTTTCTGGTGTCCGCCGGCAGCTTCAATGCGGAGCAGATTGAGCTGTTCGACGAAGTGCTGGAGCGCCTCGTCAAAACGATCGAGATCCGGGCGATCGCCGACGTCAGTGCGCGCATCGCTCTCGCCGAAATGAGCCTGCAACTGGCTCCGGTTCCCCAGGCGCCGCCATTGGTCGTCCGCCGCCTGGCCAGACACGACGAGATCACCGTCGCCGGACCCGTCCTGACCGAATCCGCGCGCCTGAGCGCCGAAGATCTGGTCGAGATCGCGGCCACCAAAGGCGAGAAGCATTTGCTAGCCATTTCCGGGCGCTGGTGGCTGAAGGAAGTTGTCACCGACGCGCTGCTGGCGCGGCGCTATCCCAGCGTTTGCCGCCGCGTGGTGAACAATCCCGGCGCGCGGGTTTCCGCCGGTGGATTTGCGATCCTGGTCGCCCAGGCCGAATCCGACCCCGAACTCGCCGTCGAGACCGGGATCAGGATCGATCTGCCGGCACCGCTCCGCCAGCAATTGTTGCGCAGCGCGACCGAAGCCGTGCGTTCACGGCTGCTGGCGCGCGCGCCGCCTCATCTGCGCGATGAAATAAGCGGCGCCATTCTTACGGTCTCGACCGGCGTCGGCAAGGAAATGTCGCGGGTCCGTGATTTCAGCGCGGCCAAGCGGCTGGTGGCCCAGCTCAAACAGAAGGGCGAACTCAACGAAGCCAGCCTGTTCGGATTCGCCCGGCAACGAAAATATGAAGAGACGGTCGCGGCCCTCGCTTTATTGTCGCAATCCACCATCGAACTCATTCGGTCGGTGATGCAGAGCCCCCGCAACGACGGCCTGTTCGTTCCGTGCAAGGTCGCCGGGCTCTGCTGGGAAACCGTCAGCGCCGTGCTGGAGTGCCGCTTTATCACGGGCTCGATCGGGTCCGGCGAATTGGCCAAGGCCAAGGAACAATTCGCCGCGATGACCAGCGAAAGCGCGAGGCGCCTGCTGGCGCTATGGCAGGTGCAGGCGTCATCGAACCTGCATTGAGATGTTCTTGTAGGATGGGTTGAGCGCAGCGAAACCCATCATGCCGCTTGCCGTGCAATTGATGGGTTTCGCTTCGCTCAACCCATCCTACGAAGCGTTCACCTGCGTGCCGCGAAACCCCATCGCCAGCACATAACGCTCGGATGAATCCTTCCGGCTCGAGGCCGGCTTGACGTGTTTCACGGTGGCGAAGTCGCGCTTCAATTGCGTCATCAGGGACGCATCGGCGCCGCTTTGAAACACCTTGGCAACGAAGGTGCCGCCGGGATTAAGCACTTCGGCGGCAAAAGCGGCGGCGCTTTCGACGAGACCAAGAATCCGCAACTGGTCGGTCTTGCGATGGCCGGTGGTGTTGGCCGCCATGTCGGAGAGCACGACGTCGGCGCCGCCCCCCATCATCGCCCGCAATTTGTCGGGCGCGTCGTCGGCGAGAAAATCCAGCTGGGCGAATTCGACGCCGACGATCTCCGGCATTTCCAGAAGATCGATCGCGACCACCTTGCCCTTGCCGTCGGCGGCACCGACCCGCTTGGCGGCGATCTGGCTCCAGCCGCCCGGCGCCGCGCCGAGATCGACCACCGAAATGCCGCGCTTGAGAAAATGGTATTTGTCGTCGATCTCGATCAGCTTGTAGGCCGCCCGCGAGCGCAATCCGTCGCGCTTGGCCTGCGCCACATAGGGATCGTTGAGCTGCCGCTCCAGCCAGAGCTTCGAGGACAGCTTCATCCTGCCAGCGCTCTTGACGGTGACGCGCAGCCGCCCGGTGGTATCTTTTGCCATGTCGATCGTGCTTGCCTTCAGGAAACTAGAGCGTTTTCGAGCGAAGTGGACCCGGTTCGCGTTAAGAAAACGCGTCAAAATAACGAATCTAGAGCCTCGTTTCGACTCTATCGAAACGGGCTCTAACAGGGAGTGCCTAGCACATCCCCGCCCGATCCGTGCATCAGGATACGCCGAGAGCGCCGTCCTGACGCATCATTTCGACCAGCATGCCCTCGCGCAGCCCACGATCGGCGACCCGCAGCCGCGGCAGCGGAAATGCCTGGCGGATGGCGTCCAGAATGGCACATCCCGCCAGCACCAGATCGGCACGCTCGACCCCGATGCAATGGTTATTGGCGCGCTCCTGATAGCTCATGCCGAGCAGCCGGGCGATGGTGGCCGTCAGTTCGGCATTGTTCATCCAGATGCCATCGATGCGGCGGCGATCGTAGCGCGCCAGATTGAGATGGACGCCGGCCAGCGTGGTCACGGTTCCCGAGGTGCCAAGCAGATGGAAGCCGGCGAGATCGCCGTCATGTTCCCCGGCAAATGGCGCAATGTGCCTAGCCACCTCTTCCACCATCAGCGCATAGGATTCGGCGGTGACGTTCTTGCCGCCGAAATGCTCGGCCAAAGTAACGACGCCGAGCGGTATCGACATCCACGCCTTGATACGCGGCACGGCGTTTTGCTGGTCCGGATCGCGTTCGATCCGCACCAACTCGCTCGACCCGCCGCCGATGTCGAACAGAATGGCTCCCCGGCCAAGCGGATCGAGCAGCGGCGAGCAGCCGATCACGGCAAGCGCCGCTTCGGTTTCGCGGTCGATCACTTCCAGGCTGATGCCGGTCTCGCTGGCCACCTGGTCGCGAAAACTGTCGGCATTCGACGCGGCGCGGCAGGCTTCGGTCGCGATCAGCCGCAACCGCTGCGCATTCTTCGAGTGCATCTTGTCCCGGCAGATGCTGAGCGCGGCAATGGCGCGCCCGATCGCGGCATCGCTGATCCGGCCGGTGGCGGAGATGCCCTCGCCGAGCCGGATAATCCGTGAAAACGAATCGATCACGCGAAAGCCGTCGCCGGTCGGACAGGCGATCAGCAACCGGCAATTGTTGGTACCGAGATCGAGCGCGGCATAGACACCGGCAGCCGGCGAAGTGGCCGTCCCCGGCACGATGTTTCCCGCCACAGCCTGTCCCGACGGGTCAGGGCGCGGCATCTGGCCGTCGGATTCGCGTGGCCCATGGCCATCGCGAAGCCGCGTGTCCTCGTTCATACAATCTGTCTTTCCGCGGCCGTTGCCGGCCGACGAGGAAATATCTGTTCACGGAAAGTTTAGCAGCGCCGGCGGGTAGCGCAACAGGCGATGGCGGCATGCCCAATCAGGCGTTGTCGTTGCCCCGTCGCTGCGTTATCTGAGGCGTTAGCGGCAAAATCGCGCAAATATCCGCCATTTTAGGACTTTCTCAATGCTCGACCACACGTCCATTGCTTCCCAGGAAAACGCTATTGCACTGCAAAAATACGGTGTCGGACAGCCGGTCCGCCGCAAGGAAGACGACACGCTGGTCCGCGGCAAGGGCAAATACACCGACGATTTCAACTTGCCGGGACAGGCCTATGCCTGGATCGTGCGCTCTAGCCACGCCCATGGCCTGATCCGCAGCATCGACACGTCGGCCGCCAAGGCGATGCCCGGCGTGCTCGGCGTCTGGACCGGCGCGGATATGGCGGCTGCC
The DNA here is from genome assembly GCA_028290765.1 of Tardiphaga sp. The sequence continues at coordinate 4,270 of JAQGJF010000378.1, read as the reverse complement.
GGCCATGGCCCGTTCACCTGCGGCCTGCCGCTGAAGAGCCGCGACGGCTCGGCGCTGCTGCAGACCAACCGCACGCCGCTGATGACCGACAAGGTCCGCTATGTCGGCGATCCCGTCGCCTTCGTGATCGCCGAAACCGTCGCACAAGCGCGCGACGCCGGCGAAGCGGTGGTGGTCGATATCGAGGCATTGCCTGCGGTGACCAGCGCGGAGGACGCCGCGAAACCCGGCGCGCCGCAGCTTTACGAGCACATCCCCAACAACGTCGCGCTCGACTATCACTATGGCGACACCGCCGCGGTCGATGCCGCCTTCGCCGGCGCCGCTCACGTTACCAAGCTCGACATCGTCAACACCCGCGTCGCGGTGGTGCCGATGGAGCCGCGTGCCGCGCTCGCCTCCTATGACAAAGCGAGCGAGCGCTACACCATTCAGGTGCCGACCCAAGGCGTCGCCGGCAACCGCGCCAACCTCGCCAAGAATTTGAAGGTGCCCAACGACAAGGTCCGCGTGCTGACCGCCAATGTCGGCGGGTCGTTCGGCATGAAGAACATCAACTATCCGGAATACATGTGCATCCTGCACGCGGCCAAGACGCTGGGTAAACCAGTCAAGTGGACCGACGAGCGCTCCACGAGCTTCCTGTCCGACAGCCACGGACGCGCGCAGCAGATCCACGCCGAACTGGCGCTGGACAGCGAGGGCAAGTTCCTCGCGGTTCGCCTCTCGGGTTACGGCAACCTCGGCGCCTATATCACCGGCGTCTCGCCAAGCCCGCTGTCGCTGAACACCGGCAAGAATCTGGCGAGCGTGTATCGCACCCCGGCGCTGACCGTGGACATCAAATGCGTGGTCACCAACACCACGCTGATGGGCGCCTATCGCGGCGCCGGACGCCCCGAGGCCAATTACTTCATGGAGCGGCTGATCGACGCCGCGGCCGACCAGATGGGCATCGACCGGCTGACGATGCGCAAGCGCAATTTCATCAAATCGTCGCAGATGCCGTTCGCGGCCTCCTCCGGCGTCACCTATGACAGCGGGGATTTCCAGGGCGTCTTCAGCAAGGCGCTGGAACTGTCCGATCACGCCGGCTTCGCCAAACGTAAGAAGCAGAGCCGCAAGAGCGGCAAGCTCCGCGGCATCGCGGTCGGCTCCTATCTCGAAGTGACGGCGCCTCCCGGCGTCGAACTTGGCAAGATCCTGTTCGAGGCGGACGGTTCGGTAAAACTGGTCACCGGCACGCTCGACTACGGCCAGGGCCACGCCACGCCGTTCGCCCAGGTGCTGTCGGCGCAACTCGGCGTCCCCTTCGACAGAGTGAGACTGGAACAGAACGACAGCGACATCGTGCACACCGGCAACGGCACCGGCGGTTCGCGCTCGATCACCGCCACCGGCCAGGCCATCGTCGAATCCTCCGCGCTGGTCATCGCCAAGGGCAAGACCGCCGCCGCGCATCTGATGGAAGCCGCCGAAGGCGACATCGAATTCGGCAATGGCCGTTTTACGATCGCCGGCACCGACCGCTCAATCGACATCATCGAACTGGCGAAACGGATGCGCGAAGGCAAGATGCCCGAGGGCGTGCCGTCGTCGCTCGACGTCGACCACACTTCCAAGGAAGTGCCCTCGACCTTCCCCAACGGCTGCCATGTCGCCGAAGTCGAGATTGATCCCGACACCGGCGCGGTGCGCATCGTCGGCTACACCGGCGTCAATGATTTCGGCACCGTGGTCAATCCGATGATCGTCGCCGGACAGTTGCATGGCGGCGTCGCCCAAGGCATCGGCCAGGCGCTGATGGAGGAAGTCAGCTACGATTCCAGCGGCCAGCCGATCACCGGCTCGTTCATGGACTATGCGATGCCGCGCGCCGGCGACATTCCTTCGATGACGGTCGGCGACCATCCCTCGCCGGCCAAATCCAACCCGCTCGGCACCAAGGGCTGCGGCGAAGCCGGCTGCGCCGGCAGCCTCTCGACCGTCGTCAATGCCGTGATCGACGCGCTCGGCGAATACGGCGTCACCCACATCGACATGCCGCTGACCCCCGAGCGGGTCTGGCGCGCGATCCAGGACGCGAAGAAAGCCAAGGTGGCGTGAGAGAGCTGTCTGGGACGTTTCATGAGTTCGAGCGTCGGCTCAACCTCTCAACGTCATGGCCGGATTTATTCCGGCCATCCACGTCTTTCTTCATGAGATGCCGTAAAGACGTGGATGGCCGGGACAATAGCCCGGCCATGACGAACTTGGAGGCATCATGCACAGCTAGGCGCCTTCATAATCGGAAATCATTTTTTCTAGCAGTTCGCGCTCTTCGTGAGTCTTTTCAGTCGGATCTTCAAGCACATTGCGTATGAGATAGTATTCGGTTTCATTCTTGATCTTGCTTCGCTTCTTGATCCTTGCGTAGCCTTTCGAATACCGCCTCCGCAATTCGGAGAGCGTGATGATGCCGCGCGTCCGAAGTTCGGAATCCAGCTTCTCGACCTCGACGTGATCGAAATGGAACGACGCCTCCACGCAATCATTGATGGCCTGGCGCAGCCCATTGAGGGCCGTTTTCATGCCCTTTTTCTCCAACACTTCAAGGCAGGCTATCGGCCACTTTTCCGGCGGCAGGGTTGCAAGATTTAGGAGATAGCGGTCTGTGTAGAATGCAAGAAACGCTTTCATTCTGGCGTATTCCAAGTCGGCTGCCTGCTGCACGACGCCCCACCCTTTCACGCCACCGCCTGTTCGCGCGGCTGGTAGATCACGATGTGCTGGCAATGCGCCAGCGCCGTACGGCCATTGGCGACGACGAGCGCGTCCAGTTCGACGAAGCGGTGGCCCTTCTTTTCGTAATTGCCGGTGACCCGTGCGCGGGCCGCCAACTCGTCGCCGATCGCCGCCGCGCTCAGGAGCTGCATCCGGCTGCCGACATGAATCCAGGGCCCGAGGATGGCGTTGTCGACCAGCACCTTGTTCATGATCCGCTGCAATATGCCGGGATGAAGCAGTGTCTGGCGGCCATAGATCGGATCGCGCTCGCGCACGTCGGCGAGATATTCCGCCGCGGCTTCATCGGCCCAGGATCGCGGCTGAGTGCCGAGCCACTTGCCGAGCTCACAGGATGTGGGCGTAATCGGCATCCGGGACGCCACCGGTACGGCGGGCGGGAAGTTCCCGATCTCGGCCGACGGCGCGGCGGCCGGCAGCGACGCGGTCCCCGTGGCGCAGGTTTGGCCGCGGCTTTCCACATGAATGACCAGGGTGCCGTCCGCCTCGTCGGCCGTCACCTCGGCGGTCTCGCCGTCATAGACCGGCTTGACGAAGCGCGCCTCGATCAGCCCACGCTCCAGGAAGGCCCGACCCCATTGCCGGACCGGCAGGTGCATCATATAGGCCATGACGTCGACTCCCGGCACCAGGCCGCCGCTGAAGCCGAACTTCCGCGCCACCGTGTCGTCATGCATCTTGTTCTCGGACGCCTTGGCGGTGTTGTAGGATTCCACCCAATACGGTTCGAGCAATTTCATCATAATTCCTCGTAAAATACTGAAATAACTTATGTTTTTTATATAACGAGATGTTATGCTACATCACGGCCAGCACAAGACAAATCCGCGAATTCCAGCCGAATGAACGCACAGTTGAGTAACACCCGCATCTATGTCGACGCCGACGCCTGCCCGGTCAAAGACGAAATCTACCGGGTCGCCACCCGCCACGGCCTTCCCGTCAGCGTGGTGGCCGGCAATTTCATCCGGGTCCCGCAGGATCCCATGATCGAGCGGATCGCGGCCGGTTCCGGCATGGATGCCGCCGACGACTGGATTGCGGAACGCGCCGGAAAAGGCGATATCGTCGTCACCTCCGATATCCCGCTGGCGAGCCGCTGCGTGAAGGCGGGCGCCGAGGTGATCGCACCGAACGGAAAACCGTTCACGGAACAATCGATCGGGATGACGCTGGCGATTCGCAATTTGATGACCGACCTGCGGTCATCAGGCGAAGTCACCGGCGGCCCCAAATCGTTCGCGCCGCGCGACCGTTCGGCGTTCCTGTCGGCGCTCGACCAGACCATCCGCCGTATCCAGCGCGGCCAGGAACAAGATAGAGAACAGAAGTAACCATGGCGCCTCCGCTGATCCAGTTGAAAGACATTGAGCTTACCTTCGGCGGCACACCGCTGCTGTCGGGCGTGGAGCTGTCGGTATCCGCCGAGGAGCGCGTCTGCCTGATCGGCCGCAACGGCTCCGGCAAGTCGACGCTGCTGAAGATC
>JAQGJF010000375.1 GCA_028290765.1 Tardiphaga sp. | reverse complement strand
CCTCCATCGTCGTCTTCCTGCTGGTCCGCTCGGTGCCGGGTGACGTCGTCGGACAAATGCTAGGCCAGACCAGCGATCCGGTAGCCGCCAAGGCCTTGCGCGAATTTTTCGGCCTCGACCAGCCGGTCTGGCGGCAATATCTCGGCTGGCTGGCCCACGTCGTCACGGCCGATTTCGGCAACAGCTGGACACGCGGACAGCCCGTGCTCGGCATGATCGGAACGGCGCTCGGCGTGACGTTGCAGCTGGCTTTCGCGACGCTGGCCATTGCGACGCTCATCGGGGTGCCGCTTGGCGTTGTCGCCGGCATCTATGAAGGCCGGCCTCTCGACCGCGTTATTCAGACCTTCAACCTGCTCGGCCTCGCGGCGCCGGTGTTCTGGATCGGGCTGATGCTGCTGGTCGGTGTTTCGGCGGCGTTCGAGTGGTCTCCGCCGCTGATGTATGTGGCGCCAACCGAGTCGCTTGCCGAAAACCTCTCGATCATGGCACTGCCGGTTCTGAGCCTCGCCCTGCTGCAGGCGGCCGCCTACAGCCAGTTCGTGCGGCAGAGCGTCGTCTCCGCCTTCGGACAGGACTATGTGCGCACCGCGATCGCCAAGGGCGTGCCGATGCGGACCGTCTTCTTCAAGCATCTGCTGCGCAACGTCGCGATCCCCCTGATCACCTTCATGGGCCTGATCCTGATCCAGATCCTCGGCGGCGCGGTCATCATCGAAAGCCTGTTCGCCCTGCCGGGCCTCGGCAGGCTTCTGCTCTCCTCGATCGAGACCCGCGACTATCCGGTGCTGCAGGCGGGACTTCTGGTGGTCGTCATCATCGCCATGCTGGTCAATCTGATCGTCGACCTGTGCTACCGGGTCATCGATCCACGCGTGCGGCTGAGCTAGGTCCCCGATCATGTCCGTTTCCTCCATCGCTCCATCCAACCCGGGCCGCCTGTCCCTGATCGCAAGCCGGGCGCGGCGCGAGCCGGATTTCGCATTCGGTCTCGTGCTGGTCGTTCTGGTGATCCTGGTTGTCCTGTTCCCCGGACTTTTCACGACTCAATCGCCGCTGACGATCAATGTCGCCAAGGCGATGCAGGCGCCCTCCGCGCTGCACCCGTTCGGCACCGACGATGTCGGCCGGGATGTTCTCGCCCGCGTCGTGCACGGTGCGCGCATCACGCTTTCGATCTGCGCTTCCGCGCTGATCGCGGCGGCGCTGATCGGCGGCGGCCTCGGCATGATTTCGGGGTTCGTCGGCGGGCGCATCGACATGCTGCTGGGCCGCCTGATGGACGTGATCCTGAGTTTTCCGCCGATCATCCTCGGTGTCATGGTCACCGGCATCCTCGGGCCGAAGACCCTGAATCTCGTCTTTGCGCTGACGGCGGTCTATGTTCCCGTGTTCTTTCGCATTGCCCGGTCAGGTGCCATGGCCGAGGCCGGACTGACCTATGTGGAAGCGGCGCGCAGCATAGGCTTGTCCGAGCCGTGGATTCTGTTCAACCACGTCACGCGCAATGTTCTGCCGCTGATCCTGGTGCAATGCATGGTGCTGTTTCCGCTGGTGTTGCAGATCCAGTCGGCCCTGGGATTCTTGGGCCTCGGCGTGCAGCCACCGACGCCGGACTGGGGCGCGATCCTTCAGCAAGGCAAGGACTACATCCTGCTGGCGCCCTGGATGTCGGCATTTCCAGGCCTCGCCATTCTGATCACCGCGCTGGCGCTGATGCTGGTCGGCCGGGGCCTGCAGCGGCGGATGGACCAGCGCTGAGGGTTTTAGCGGCTGTGCCCTAGCTGTCGCTGGCGGACATCAGCGTGCGGACCAGATAGGTGTTGATGAGTTCGCGCGCGGCGGCCCCGTCACGCTTTCTCAGGGCCTCGACGATAGCGGCATTGTCGCGGGCGGCGGCCTCGCGCACCGCGCTGACGGGAAGCGGGTGGCCGCCCGGCCGGCCCCAGCCGGCGCCGCGGCGCGAAGCGATGATGCGCTCGAACACCGAGATCAGGAAATTATTGCGGGACGCCCGGACGATGGCGAGGTGAAGAGCGTATTTCGCTTCCTTGAACTCGGTCCAGGTCGCGGCGTTGCGCAGCGCATCCAGATGGGCCGACAGTCCGGCGAGGTCTTCGTCGCTGGCCCGCTCCGCCACCAGTTCTGCCAGCATCGGTTCGAACATCAGGCGCGCCTCGAGCAGTTCACCCAGGCTGTATTCCGGTTCGTCGGAGGCCGCTGCCGCGCCGTTCGCGCGATTGCGGGCCACGAAAGTGCCGCGGCCGACGTGGCGGATGATCAGGCCTTCGTCGGCAAGCTGGTTCATCGTCTTGCGGACCGTGTTGCGTGCGGCCCCAAAGCGAGAGGCGAGCGCGCGCTCGGTCGGCAATCGCGTGCCGGTCCGCAAGCGGCCTTCGACGATCGAACTCCGCAGGCTCTGGTAGATCGTCAGGCTGTTGGAGTCGGATCTGACCCGCGTGCTGGTTTCGTCCGGGTGTTGGGCGAGATTGTCGATCATGGTTGGCCTGATTTGGTCCCGCCAATGCTGATTATTGGATACATGATTTGGACCAATTGTTCAAACGCAGGCCTCACCGCGCCGCCCATTGAGAAAAACATGTGCAAATTGGGTGATATTGGGCGATATTGGTTCGAGATGCCGCCCTGGCGGGGCCTGGGCCAACTGATCGGGCGCAACCGCATTCATTGCAAGAGGACCATATGCCACCTGATCAGCCGTTATGGTCGGCGCTTACGGCGGCCGAACACGAGTTTCAATATAATCCGCAGGCTGCGTTCCCGGATTTCAAGGACGCCCAGCAGTTTCGAAACGTCGCCAATGCCACGGCCCTGACGCGTCTAGCTCGCCGCGCGGACCTCGCTTATGGCGACCATCCGCTGCGCCAGGTCGACATCTATCCGGCCACCACCGGCGGGGACGGCCTCGTTCCCGTCCAGGGGTTCCTCCATGGCGGCTACTGGCGCGCCCAGGACAAGCAGAACTTTGCCTTCGTCGCCGAGCCGCTGGTCGCCGCCGGCATCACCACGGTGATCGCCAATTACGAGCTTTGCCCGGGCTCGACCCTCGATGGCGTGGCCGAATCGGCCATTGCCGCCGTCGATTGGGTCCGTCGCGAGGCGGCCGGGTTCGGTGGCGATTCCAGGCGCATCAGCCTGTCGGGCCATTCGGCCGGAGCCCATCTCGCGGCCGAATGCATCGCCCACGACTGGGCCGCGCAGAACGTGGATCCGTCGTTCATCGTCGGCACGGTTCTCATCAGCGGCATCTATGATCCGCGCCCCGTGATGGGCACGACCGTCAACGCCGAGGTGCGCCTCACGGAGGAGATCGCGCGGCGTCGCGACGTCGAGCGCCGACCGGTGTTCGCGAGGTGTCCGTCGACCCTGTTCGTCGGCGGCCGCGAGCCCTGGCACTGGATCGATCAGACCTATCGCTATTCCCATCACCTTCATCGCAGCGGCATCAATCCTGAGGTTCACACCTTGCCGCGCTGGGGACATTTCGACGTCCTGAACGAGTTTCTCGAGGCGGGAAGCCCCATTTCGCAGGCGGTCGTCACCCGGGCAAAACAGGCCTGAGCCGGACCCCCATCCGTGGCGAGAATACGCGCCCGGCAGGAGAGCAAGCGATGAGTACGCAGCAATGGCGGATGTCCGTCTATGATCTGAACGCCGGAGCAAGCTGTGCAGTTGCAGCCGGAAGCCACGCCTTCGTTTATGCGGCGGCCGGCAGCGCGACCGTTGCAGGCGAGGCTCTCGACTTCGGCGACGGCGCGTTTGCCGGCGCCGGGGATGCGATCGCGAGTTTCGGCGACGTCTGGGTCTACGAGATCGCGTCAGGCGCGACGACGCCGCGTCTGGATGACGGCCTGTCGCCGGTGTTGTCCCGCGTTGCCGTTCTCGGCGAAGGCGACCAACTGCTGCGCGCCGATCGCGTCGAATCCCCAGCCGGTGCGCAGACCCCCGCCCATCGGCATCGCGGTCCCGGCATCCGCCGGCTGGCATCCGGGCTGTTGCGCGCCGAGGTCGGAGATCATCTCGACCGGATCGGCGCCGGCGGCGCCTGGTTCGAAACCGGACATGAGACGGTTGTGGGAACCAACATCAGCGGCGGCATCAATGTTTTCGTCCGCGTCATGCTGTTGCCGATGGAGCTCGCCGGCGGGAAGAGTTCCTTTATCGCGGCGACGCCGGCGGATGCGGCGAAACCGCGTGACGTGAAACTGCGGCTGTTCGGAGAGCGCATTCTCCAGGCACCGTAGGTGATCCAACGACAGTGCCGTCAGCGCCGACGCTCTGCATCCTCCCTCACCCCTTCACATACGGACAGCTACCTTCCGCCAACGGCCGCCACGCCTCCTCCACCGGAATGGTCCGCACCGGCTTGAAACAGTCCCATTCGCCGGTGGATTCCTCAAGCGTCTTGGCCGAGAGCAGATAGGTCGGGTGCAGCTTGCGGCCGTCCTCGCGGATGGACCCTTTGCCGAAGATGACGTCGTCGGTCGGGATCGCCTTCATCGCATCGACCAGCGCCTTGCCGTCGGCAGCGCTCTTGATCTGTGCCATCGTCTTGATGAGGTGCTGCACGGCCGAATAATTGCCGGCCTGCTGGTCGTTGGGCATGAGCTTGCGCGGATGGGCGGCCTGATAGCGCTTGCCAAAGGTGCGGGTGCCCTCGTTCATGTCCCAGTAGAACGACACTACGATCTTGACGTTCTTGATCGCCTTGATCCCGATCGCCGGGATGTTGGTGACGTTGAGGATCAACCCGGCGAGCCGCTGCTTGTTGCCGAGGCCGAATTCGGTGGCCTGCTTGAGGCAATTGCTGGTGTCGTCGCCGGCATTGGCCAGACCGATGACGTCGGCGCCGGAGGCTTGAGCCTGCAACAGATAGGACGAAAAATCCGAGGTGTTGATCGGGTGGCGAACGGCGCCGAGCACCTTGCCGCCGGCGGCTTCGACCGCTTCGGCGGCGCTTTTCTCGAGATCCTTGCCGAAAGCGTAATCCGCGGTGATGAAGAACCAGGTCTTGCCGCCCTCCTGGGTCAAGGCGCGTCCGAGGCTGTGGCCGAGCGACCAGGTGTCGTAGGTCCAGTGAATGAAGTTTGGCGAGCATTGCGCGCCGGTCAGCACCGACGATCCGGCGCCCGATCCGATCAGCACCTTGTTCTTTTCCCGGGTCAGGCTCGACACCGCCAGCGCTACCGCGGAATTCGGCACGTCGAG
>JAQGJF010000374.1 GCA_028290765.1 Tardiphaga sp. | reverse complement strand
ACAGAAAGCTTTCAGGATGGCGTGCTCTTTCCACCGATCAAACTGTTTCGCGCCGGCGTGATCAACGAGGATCTGATCGATATCCTTGCCGCCAACAGCCGCGTGCCGACATCGAATTTCGGCGACCTGAACGGACAGCTCAATGCGCTGGCGCTCGGCGAGCGCCGCCTTGCCAGCCTTCTTGACGACTACGGCGAAGAAACGATTTCGGCGGCGCTCGATGTCTTCACCCGCAGGGCATCAGCGCTGATGCGCGAGAATCTCCGCGCTTTGCCTGATGGCGTCTACAGTTTCGAGGATTTTCTCGACAATGACGGCGTCACCGACGCACCGCTGAAGATCGCGCTCGATCTCACCATCGCCGGCGAGACCATGGTGCTCGACTTCTCCCGGTCGTCGCCGCCCTGCGCCGGCCCGCTCAACATCGCCTATGCGACCGCTGCCGCCTGCTGTTACGTGGCGCTCAAGCACGTTTTTACCGACGTGCCGGCCAATGCCGGCTGTCTGGAGCCGATCACCTTCATCATTCCCGAGACGACCCTGCTCGGCGTCAAGGCGCCGCGTCCGGTCGGCGGCTATACCGAAACCATCCTGCGGGTCATCGGCGTCGTGTTCGGCGCCATCGCCATCGCAGCGCCGGACCGCGCCATGGCGGCGCCGTTCGGCACCATCAACGCCTTGTCGCTCGCCGGGCATCGCAATGACGGTTCGCGCTGGGTGATGTTCTCGTTTTTCGGCGGCGGGCTCGGCGGCAATCCCCTCAGCGACGGATTGAACCACGGCAACAATCCGATCTCGATGGCGACCATTCCACCCGTCGAGATCCTGGAAGCTTCCTATCCGGTCATGTTCACGCAATGGGCGCTGCGTCCGGACAGCGCCGGTGTCGGCCAGCATCGCGGTGGCCTCGGAGCCATCTATGAGATCGAAGCGCTCGGTGATACCGGCGCCGACGTTTTCCTGCTGGGAGAACGGGGAAAATTCGCTCCCTTTGGCGTCAACGGGGGTGGCGCGGCGGCCTTGAACCGCTTCATCTTCGATACGCCGGACGGCAAGGCGACACCGCCACTGGCGTCAAAGATTACCGACGTGAAGATCGCCAAAGGCCAACGGGTCAGGCTTGAAACACCTGGCGGTGGCGGATTCGGCCCCGCTGCCCGCCGCGATCCGGCAAAGCTCGAGCGCGATCTCCGTCTGGGTTACGTCAGCCGAGATGCTGTGGCCTTCGGAGAAAAGCCATGAGCGGCGCCTCGATCATTGGCGTCGATGTCGGCGGGACCTTTACCGATCTTTTCTTCTATGACGAGGGCCACGCCAAATTCCGCACCGCCAAGGTGCCCTCGCAGCGTGGCAACGAGGCTGAAGGTTTTCTGCTCGGCCTCAAGGCCTTTGGGCAGATCAGCGATTTTGGCGCGATCGTGCACGGCACGACGGTCGGAACCAACGCCTTGCTGGAACGCAAGGGCGCCCGCATCGGCCTGATCACGACCTTGGGATTTCGCGATGTGCTGGAAATGCGCCGCCGCGACCGTCCGCACACCTGGGGCCTGTGGGGCGATTTCGTGCCCGTGGTCGATCGCGACATGCGCCTTGAGGTCGATGAACGCGTGCTCGCCGATGGCAGCATTCGCACGGCGGTCGATCCCGCGGAAATTCAAACGCAGGCGCGCAAGCTTCTGGTGGCGGGAGCCGAGGCGCTCGCGATCGTCTTCATCAATGCCTACGCCAATCCCGCTAACGAACGCTCGGCGCTGCTCGCTGCCCGCGCGGTCTGGCCCAACGGCGACGTGGTGGCTTCCAGCGAAATCCTGCCGGAAATTCGCGAGTTCGAAAGAACCTCCACGACCGCGCTCAACGCCTATCTGCAGCCGCTGGTCGGTCGTTATCTCGGCAGACTGCAGGAGGCCCTGACTGGCGAAGGTTTCAAAGGACAGTTTCATATCGTGCAGTCGAATGGCGGCGTCATGTCGACGGCGATGGCGCGAAAATTTCCGGTGCGGACCGCGCTCTCCGGCCCCGCCGCCGGCGTGATCGCCGCCGGCGCCATTGCCCGTGCCGCTGGCTTTGAGAATGTCATCACCGGCGACCTTGGTGGCACTTCTTTCGACGTGTCCCTGATCGCGGGCGGCCAGGCCTCGCTTGCGGCGCAGACCACGATCGATTTCGGACTGGTGATCCGCACGCCGATGATCGAGATCACGACAATCGGCGCCGGCGGCGGTTCGATCGCGCATGTCGATCGCGGCGGATTGCTGCAGGTCGGGCCGGAAAGCGCCGGCTCGGTGCCGGGGCCGGTCTGCTACGGCGCGGGCAGTGATCGACCGACGCTGACCGACGCCAATGTGGTGCTCGGCCGTATCAACGCCGACAAGCCGATCGGAGGCAAGCTCGCACGGTTGGACATCGAGGCGGCGAAAGCGGCCATTCTTCACCATGTCGGGACCCCGCTCGGACTAGATGCCATGGCCGCCGCGGAAGCCATCGTGCGGATCGCCAATGCGCGCATGGCCGGCGCGATCCGGCTGGTGTCGATCGAACGCGGTCATGACCCAGGCAATTTCGCCATCATGCCGTTCGGCGGCGGCGGCGCGCTTCACGCCGGCGCGCTGCTGCGCGAGGTTGGGCTGAAGCTGGCCCTGGTTCCGCGTTTTCCGGGCATCACGTCGGCGCTCGGCTGCGTCATCGCCGATCTCCGGCACGACCAGGTGCAGACCGTCAATCTGACGCTGGATGGTCTCGACGCAACGGGGCTGGACCAGCGGATGGTCGCGGAAGGCAGGGCGGCGCATGCCGTGGTCGCATCGGCCGGCGTGCAGGTCGACCGCATCGACGTGACGTACGAACTCGATATGCATTATGTCGGGCAGACCCACACCATCGGCGTGCCGCTGCCGGTCGCTTTCGGCGGAGACACCACCGGCATCGATGCCGGCATGATCAGGCAGGCCTTCGAGGCTTCCTATCAGGCGCAGTTCAGCCGCAAATTGCCGGGCATTGCCGTCAAGATCGTCACGCTGCGCACCGCCGCGATCGGCCGGCGGCCGCATTTCGACCTCGCCGCGCTGGCACCGTCTCCCGAAGCATCGATCGACAAGGCCAGGCTCGAGGACCGCGATGTCTGGTTCGACGGCGCCTGGCATCGAACCTCGATCTGGTCGCGGCTCGAACTGCCGGTCGGCGCGGTGATTTCCGGTCCGGCCATCCTGGAGCAGGGCGACGCCACCACGGTGGTTGAACCCGGCCTGGTGGCGCGCGTGGATGCGCTGGGCAATATCCTCATCGAAAGGCAATCGACATGAGTGTTGATCCGGTTCCGATGGCGCGCACGGCATTGCTGATCGTCGATCTGCAGAACGACTTCCTGCACCCCGACGGCGCCTATGCGCGAGGCGGACAGGGCGCCGCTTCGATCGCCGCCTTGCCTTCGAGGCTGAGGCCGCTTGCCGATGCTGTCCGCGCGGCGGGCGGCTGGATCATCTCGACGCATTTCACCCTGGTACCGGGCAAGAAGGGCGAACCGCTGATCGCGCCGCATCTGAAAGCGCTGCGGCCATTCCTGCGCAAGGGCGATTTCGCGCCAGGCAGCTGGGGCCATGCGCTGGTCGATGAACTCAAGCCTTCGGACCTGCAGGTCGAAAAGATCGCCTACTCGGCGTTCTACATGACGCGGCTTGAATGGATCCTGCGCAAATTTGCCATCGACAGGCTGGTTGTCGGCGGCATCGTCACCAATGGTGGCGTGGCGTCGACGGTGCGCGATGCTCATGTGCGGGACATCGAAACCGTCGTGCTGTCCGACGGCTGCGCCGCCTTCGACGATGCCACGCACCAGACCGCCATCGCCGCATTGAAGCCGGTTGCCCGCGTCGCAACCATTGCCGACATGCTGGCGGAGACGACGCCGTGACCATCAAGCCACCTCCACCCGAGGGCTTCGAAACGACCGTTCCCGTCCTTGTCGTCGGGGGCGGGGCGGCAGGCCTTTGTGCCGCGCTCGCTGCCCACGAAGCCGGCGTGGAGGTCGCGATCCTCGAGCGTGATCCCCTGCCTCGCGGCTCGACCGCGCTATCGGCCGGGCTGATTCCGGCCGCGGCAACGCGGTTTCAAAAATC
>JAQGJF010000090.1 GCA_028290765.1 Tardiphaga sp. | reverse complement strand
GAGACGCCCGCATCCCGACGTCGAATCCCTTTTGAGGCGCGGTCACGACCGGGCTCATTTCTGGATGGATGGCCTCGACGACAGCACGGTTTTCGACCGTCAGGACCGCGCCACCCAGCGGGCAAATCCGGGCCGCTGAGCTAGACGAATTCGGGCATTCCTGCAGCGTACCTAACGGTGTTTCCTGGCGTTGTATCGCCTCGACAGGACTCGAGAACTTCCATGAATCCGCTTTGCCCACGCTGCTCCGGCGAGATGACGAAGACCGAGGTTCCGCGCATCGCCTTCCACTGCGGGCCTTGCCGCGAGATGATCCAGTTCTTCCATGTCCGGACGGACGCGGACGCGCAACGGTTCTTCAGGCCGTCGGACGACGCCAAAGTCATCCGGCCGATGTCGGTTGCGGTGTGACGCAAGCCGGACCATGGATGCCGACGGATCAGCTTTTGGCGGCACCCACGTCGATCAATGCGATGCCGAGATCGGCTCGCTTCTTTCGGCGAAGTGTTGATGGAGTCTCGGTGACGACCACTTCCAGGGTCGGTCTCACGGAACCCTCGAGCAGATGGCCGCCGCGCGTAGTGCCATCCGATAGCCCGAGCACGATGTGCATGTGCAGGCTTGCCTTGCCGTCGTCGCCGATCGCGATGTCGCCGAGCGCGCTGAGAACCTCGCATTGCTCGTTCACCGGGATCTTCCGGTAGGTTCTTGTTGCGAAATCGAACCAGCCGACAACGGCTTTTTCGAATGCGCCGATCGCGGTCAGCGAGGCGGCCGAAACTGCTCTTTCATTGGCGAAGCGCGTCAGCGTCGCGAAAGCTTCCTCGCCGCTGTCCAGAACCACGACCTCGACCATGGAGCCGGCGCTCTCGGCGACCACTTTGCTTTTCATCGATGTGTTCTCCGGCTTGGGGTTCGGCGCAGAACCGCCACACGGTCGTGCACTCGTCGATTGCTCCGATCCGCTCGCCATCATCGGCGCATTGCATGCGTTCGATCGGATCGCGAAGAGAACGCGCCCGTCCAACCAGCGTTCCGTGCCTTCGCCGGCGACCGCGCGCGGATGACGAGATGACCGGTTCCACCGGTGACGCTTGCTGCGAAATGATTCCTGAAGATGTCTGGCGGTTCGCGGGAGGGCGGCTGACGGGTTTTCCCCCGCATGTCTTGCCAATCCCCCCTCCTTCCCTCACACTTTCGACTCACCATATTTCAAGAGGGCTCCATGATTGCGCGGTCCAGGATTTTCCAAATCGGTTTCATGCTCGCAACTGCAACATCTTTTTCAATGCTTTCGACCGCTGCCGACGCCTACACCCCCGAACAGGAGCAGATGTGCACCAGCGACGCGTTCCGGCTGTGCAGTTCGGACATTCCGGACGTCGATCGCGTCACCGCCTGCATGATCCGGCAGCGGAGCCAGCTCAGCCCCGGCTGCCGGGCGTTCTTCAGGGACACCGAAGCCGAGGCGATCCCGGTCACGACGCGCCGGCCGCTCACGATCAAACCGCGCAAGGCCAGCAAAGCCAAAGCGGCCAAGCCGAAGAAGCCGAAGGCGAGCTGATTGCGAGCGCCGCCCGCGCGTCATCCCGTCGGCTGGACGAGCGCAAGGATGTGCCTCGTTCACCTTACTCCAGCCTTTCGTTCCTGCATTCTCGCGCGACAACCTGACGCGTTGTGACATCAACGCCGATCAACATCTCTCGTTGGCGAGGAGAGATCAGTGGTCAACCAACATCGCGCGGAGCTCGACCGGCATTTTGCCTGGTTCGAGGCCAAATTGCCGCCCCGGCCGGCCAAATTCGTCAGCTGGCTGCGTCAGCCGTCTTCGATGCTGGTGCGGATTCCGCTGGCGATTCTGCTGGTGGTCGGCGGCGTGTTCAGCTTCCTGCCGGTGCTCGGGTTGTGGATGTTGCCGCTGGGACTCGTCCTGATTGCACAGGACGTGCCGTTCCTGCAGAAACCGACGGCCCAGCTGCTCGGCTGGATCGAGCGCAAGTGGCTCGAGCGCGCAAAAAAGCGGTCCGAATAAAACCTGCAACCCGATTTTGCGGGTTTTGCACTGCATGGTGTGACTCAAAAGCCCACTTTCCCGATAAATCGGGCCGCGCGCCGGAATTGCATATAAATTTTTCTTTAACGAATCAGCGAGGTGATTCACTTTCGGCTTCTGGGGTCAATCTGGAGGCCAAGGTATGAACGTCATTGTTTTCGCATCGCGTAAAGGTGGCTCGGGAAAAAGTACCCTGGCCGCCCATCTAGCCGCACAGGTCCACAAGCCAAACAAGCCATGTCTGCTGATCGACGCCGATCCGCAGGGCTCGTTGACATTGTGGCACAAGCTGCGCGGCACTAACGAACCGCCGTTGAAGACGGCCAACCGCAGCGTCACCGAGATGGTTGCCGCGGCCAAGCGCGACGGTTTCGAATGGGTGTTCATCGACACTCCGCCGAATCTTTCGGCCGTGGTCGAGGATGCCATCAAGAACGCTACGCTCGTGATCATTCCGGCCAGGCCCGGCGTGTTCGACACCAACGCCGTGCAGGAAACCATTCAGAACTGCCGCTCGGCCCGCAAGCCTTACGCGGTCGTGCTCAACGGTGCTCCGGCTCGCAGAGGCGAAGCGGAATCTCCGATCGTCACCATCGCCCGCGAAACGCTCGCCAAGTTCAAGGCACCGGTGTGGGGCGGTCAGATCACCAACCGCGCCGATCTGTTGCTGGCGCTCGGTCACGGTGAAGGCGCCCGCGAATATGATGCCGAAGGCCGCGCGGCCTCCGAGATCAATCGGCTCTGGGCTGCGATCGAACGCTCGATCAAGGCGATCCGCGGGACGGTGTCGGCCACCGGAGCCATGCACAAACAGG
>JAQGJF010000046.1 GCA_028290765.1 Tardiphaga sp. | reverse complement strand
CGCCTGCTCGGCGGTAGGTGTGGCGAACTCGACCTGTTCGTGATCGATGCACCGCATCTTTTCGCGCGTCCGGGAAATCCCTATGCCGCGCCCGACGGGACCGACTGGCCGGATAACGCCGTCCGTTTCGCGGCGCTGTCGCGAATCGCGGCCGATATTGGCCAGGGTGCGCTGCCGGCCTTTGTACCGAATGTCGTGCACGCGCATGACTGGCAGGCCGGACTGACGCACGCTTACCTGCATTACAGCGACCGGCCCCGGCCGGGGACGGTGATGACCGTTCACAATCTGGCCTATCAGGGGCAGTTTCCGCGCGAATGGCTGGGCGCGGTCGGCTTGCCGGGCGAATCATTCACGATCGACGGCGTCGAATATTATGGAGCGATCGGATATTTGAAAGCCGGCCTGCGGTTTGCGGATCGCATCACCACCGTTTCGCCGACCTATGCGCGCGAAATCCAGGTAGCCGAGGCCGGTATGGGGCTCGACGGGCTATTGCGCGGACGGCAAGACCGGCTGAGCGGCATCCTCAACGGCGTTGATATTTCGGTCTGGAATCCCGCGACCGATCCCCGCATTGCATCGGTTTTCGACGCAGAAAGGCTCGAGAACAGGGCGGCCAACAAGGCGGCGCTGCAGCGGCGGTTTGGCCTTCGCCTCGCGCCGGAGGCTCTCCTGCTTGGTGTCATCAGTCGCCTGTCCTGGCAGAAGGGGCTCGATCTGCTGCTGGAGAACCTGCCGGCCATCGTGGCCGACGGCATGCAGATGATCCTGCTCGGCAATGGCGATGCAGACCTGCAAAGCGGCTACAGCGCGGCCGCGCAGGGCAACCCGGGTCAGATTGGCGTGCTGATCGGCTATGATGAAAGCTTGGCGCATCTGATCCAGGCCGGTGCGGATGCGCTGGTGGTGCCGTCGCGGTTTGAGCCGTGCGGGCTGACCCAGCTGTGTGCCTTGAGGTACGGCGCGGTTCCCATCGTCTCTCGGGTCGGCGGACTGGCGGATACGGTCATCGACGCCGGCGAAACGGCGGTCATGGGCGATGCCGCGACCGGTGTTCAATTCGGGCCGGTCACACGCGAAAATCTGGCCGATGCGTTGCGCCGGGCCAACGCCTTGTTTGGCAACAAGCCGGTGTGGCGAAGGTTGCAGAGCAACGGCATGGCCGTCGACGTGTCGTGGCACAATTCGGCAAGACACTATGCCGATCTGTACCGGCAGATCGCCGGAGCGCGCTAAACCGCCGGAACCTGCGCCAACACCTCGGCGCCGCCAAACGTCACCACGCGGCTTGCGCTTCGTTGCGGCGCGCCGGCTATCCGTCTTGTGACTGTCGTCCGCCCGACGGTCGTGATATCGTTGCTTTGGGAGCAGCGCCCATGGCCAATCACGACAAAGGTCTGGCAAGCGAGCAGCAAACCGAGAGTTTCGCCTGGCCGGAATCGGCCTCCGACTTTGTGCTGATCCCGGACATCAAGCCGCCGCGCCGTATCGAGCTGGCGCGCGAACGGATGCTGATGTGCCGGCTTTATTTGGGCTTGATCCGAAGCATGACGGACGACTACGGCGCGGAATTCGCAGCGCATAGCGACAGCGCCACTTTTCGAACCATCGGCATTTACGTGTTTCTTCGCACCGTGATGTGCGCTCCGGTGCGGGCCGGCACAATAGCGCAAGCCCTGAAGCTGCCGCGCACGGTCGTTTTGCGGCGGTTGCAGGAGATGGTGAAGCGCGGTTATGTCGAGCGCGTCGGCAACGCCTATCGCGTCACCGACAAGGTGAACATTCCCGATTTGAAGCAAAAGCTTCAGCAGCGAATAGATATGCTTATCGACACGGCCAAGGAGCTGTCCAGATTGCGGGCCTCGACATGACCAGCCAGTCCTCGGGCATCTTTGGATTAGCCGTCGCCGCAATCCTGCTGGCGGGCTTTCCCGTCGCCGCGCGCGCCCAGGTGGACTGCAGCACATTCCCCGTCGGTCCGTCGCGCACCGATTGCTACATCAATGTGAGTCGTGCCGCCGGCCTGCAATCGGATGTCGCCGCCGCGAAAGCGCGCGTACAATCGGACGCGGCAGCCTACCGGCAGGTTGCCGGAACAAGCGGTTCAAAAGCCCGAAAGGGCCGGCGAAGGCAGCCTGCTTCAGGACACCACCTGCCCGAGTGACATTCCCGCCCGCGACTTGCCGCGATTGGAGAGGCGTTCCTCGCTGCGCGGGGATCGCGCGGCCGTTGCTGTCCGGCAGACGCCAGCATGCGGTTCGTTCCGGCAGACCTCCACAGCTCCGATGATTTCGGTCTTCAGGGGCTTGCGGGCGGGCAATTCGTCGTGTTTCTGCTCGCTGCACGAAAGGCGTGTTTCTCCGGGCGGACAGGACCATCGATGGCGATAACGGATACGCGGCTGCTGCGCATGATCGACCTGGCCGGCACCTTCGTGCTGGCCATCGAAGGAGCGTCGATCGCGGCCGGCAAAGGCCTCGATTGGTTCGGTGTGCTGATGATTTCGCTCGCCACCGCGATGGGTGGCGGCATGATTCGCGACATGCTCGTCGGTGAGCATCCACCCGAAGCGCTGCGCGGCTGGTCCATTCTGACGGTGGGGCTCGTCGGAGGTCTCTGCACGCTGTTCGCATTTCACTCCGTAGAGCAGATTCCGAGGGCGATTCTGATCACGGTCGATGCGCTCGGCCTCTCGTTGCTGGCCGTTTCGGGCGTGGAAAAGGCGATCGAGTACAAGCTGACGCCGATCGCCGCCGTCATGATGGGGGCCATTGCTGGAACCGGCGGCTCCACCATCCGCGACGTCCTGCTGGCGCAAGTGCCTGCAGTTCTGCAAACCGACATTCTTGCAACGGCGGCCATTGCCGGGGCCATCGTCATGGTCATGTTGCGCAAGCTGAATGTCGGAGCCAACTGGGCGGCTCTGTTCGGCGGTGCCACATGCTTTGCGCTGAGGGTCGTCGCGGTCTGGCAGCACTGGAGCCTGCCGACCGCCCATTTGCATTGATTCGGTTTCGGCCGGCGCTTAGAGCATGATCCCGAAAAGTGGATGCCGGTTTTCGGAAAGATCATGCTCAATCAAAAAGCTAGAGCGGGATGACGATTCGAAGATAAGTCATCCTGCTCTAGATAGCCGCGTTCGCCTGCGCCAATACTTCGGCGCCGCCAAATGCCGCCACGCGGCCGCGCTTGAGGACCACGATCTGGCTCGCCAGTTGCCGCAACTCGTCCGGGTCGTGGCTGACATAGACCATCGGCACGCCGGTCTCGTCGCGCAGCCGGATCAGATAGGGCAGGATTTCCGCCTTGCGCTCTTCATCCAGCGATCCCAGCGGCTCGTCGAGCAGCAGTAGCCTCGGCTGCGCCAGCAGCGCGCGCCCCAGCGCCACGCGCTGGCGCTCGCCGCCGGAGAGTTTGCCGGGACGGCGATCCATCAGGTGGCCGATGTCGAGCAGGTCGACGATGCGCGCCTCGTTCGCAGCGTCGCGCGTCAGCCCGTTCATCCGGCGTCCGTAATCGAGATTTCGCCGGACATCGAGATGCGGAAACAGCCGCGCATCCTGGAACACATAGCCGATGCGGCGGCGATGCGCCGGAATGTGCAAACAAGCGGCAGTATCGTCGAGCACCTCGTCGCCGATCGCTATGATGCCGCGATCGGGCGTGAGCAGCCCCGCGATCATGTTGATCAGCGATGTCTTGCCGGCACCGGAAGAGCCGAACAGGCCGGTGACGCGGCCTTCGCTGGTGAACGAGGCTTCAACGAAAAATTCGCCAAGCCGCTTTGAGACGTCGACGCGCAGCACGGTCAATTCCCATGCAGGCGTTGCGTCGCGCGGCGCGCGAACCATTCCGATGCGATCAGCGCCGTCATGGCGATGACGATGGAGACGACGACGAGACGCAACGCCGCGGCATCGCCGTTCGGCGTCTGGATCAGCGAATAGATCGCCGAGGAAATGGTCTGGGTCTCGCCGGGAATGTTGGAGACGAAGGTGATGGTGGCGCCGAACTCGCCGATCGCTTTCGCAAAGCCGAGCACCATGCCCGCCAGCACGCCCGGCAGCGCCAGCGGCAGCGTCACGGTGGAAAATATCCGCCACGGCGCCGCGCCCAGCGTGCCCGCGGCCTGTTCCAGCCGCCGGTCGACCGCTTCGATCGACAGCCGGATCGGCCGCACCAGCAATGGAAACGACATCACGCCGCAGGCCAGCGCCGCGCCGGTCCAGCGGAAGGCGAATACGAGGCCGAGATGATCGGCCAGCCACGCACCGACCAGGCCGCGGCGTCCGAAGGTCAGGAGCAGCAGATAGCCGGTGACCACTGGCGGCAGCACCAGCGGCAGATGGATAGCCGCGTCGACGACTGACTTGCCCCAGAAATCACGCCGCGCCAGCAGCCACGCCACGCCGATACCGAGCGGCGTCGCCACCAGCGTGGCGATCACCGCGACCCGCAGCGAAAGCTGGATCGCGGTCCATTCCGTCGGAGAGATGTCGAACACGCCTCAGGTCGTGGGGCTGATCAAAAACGTAAAACCGTATTTTTCCAGGATGGCCTTGGCCGCCGACGAACGCAGGAAGGCGAGATAATCCGTGGCCTCGGCCTTGGCCGTCGTGGTCGCCGCCACCGGATAGATGATCGGCGGATGCGAATCCGCCGGGAAGGTGCCGACGATCTTCACCCCGGGCTCGACCTTGGCATCGGTGGAATAGACGATGCCGAGCGCGGCTTCGCCGCGCGCCACCAGCGTCAGCGCGGCGCGAACGCTTTCCGCCATGGCGAATTTCGGCTCCGCGGCGCTCCAGCCGCCGAGCTTCTCCAGCGCCGCCTTGGCATATTTGCCGACCGGCACCGCCTTGACGTCACCGGTCGCAATCTTGCCGTCACCGGCGAGGCCGGCGAGATCGAAACCCTGGGCGATGGTGACCTTGTCGATCTTGGAATCCTTCGGCGCGATCAGCACGATGCTGTTGCCGAGCAGGTTGACCCGGGTCGGTTCGTTGATGTTCTTCTTGCTGATGGCGTAGTCCATCCAGTCGGTATCGGCGGAGACGAAAACATCCGCTGGCGCGCCCTGTTCGATCTGCTTGGCGAGCGCCGAACTGGCGGCATAACTCGCGGAAATCTTGACGCCGGTCTTCGCGGTGTAGGCGGCGTCGATGTCGTCGAGCGCGTTTTTCATCGAGGCTGCGGCGAACACCGTCAGGCTCTTGTCCTGCGCCAGTACGGGCGAATGGATCGATCCGAACAGGACGGTGAGGGCA
>JAQGJF010000025.1 GCA_028290765.1 Tardiphaga sp. | reverse complement strand
GCGTTCCCTTGCCGCCGACCAGCCCGTAGATGATGGTGGGATCGGACTGCAGTTTCATTTTCTGCCGCAACCGATTGACGAAAACCGCGGCGACGCGGCTGCGTTCATCCGCCTTGCCGGTTTCCTTTTCGACGATCGAGGCCAGCGTCACTAATTGCTCCGGCGTCTTGACCGGGACATCCGCATTGCGGCGTTCCCAGATTTCCGTCAGCACCCGCTTCTGTGATTGCTGCATGCGCTGGATCACCTGTTCACGGGTGGTGCCGCGCGGGAATTTGTAGGTCTCGGGCAGCAACGTGCCCTCGCGCGGCACCTCGCGAATCGGGCCCGAAAAAATATCGTTATCGGTCAGCCGCGCCACGATCTGTTCGGAGGTCAGCCCTTCGGGAATGGTGACCGAATGCTGCACGACCTTGCCTTCGACGATGGTGCCGATGACATCGCGCAGGCTGGCGTTCTTCTGGAACGAATATTCGCCCGGCTTGAGGTCGGCGCGGGCCTTCAGCGCAAACACGCTGCCGATGAACGCCCAGCGATTGTTGTCGATCACGCCCTCACGCTGCAGGATGTCGGCGATATCGGTCATGCCGGCGCGGGCCGGGATGTTGACCACCTTGTCTTCCTGCAACGGTCCCGGCGCCTCGATCTTCTGCTTGCCGTAGACATAGACGCCGCCGGTACCGATCATCGCCACCAGGATGATGGTGATGATTGCATTGCCGGCGTTCACCAGCGGATTGCGGGGCCGATCGGTCCGCTTGGGCGGCGGCGGAACCTGCTCCGGCTCCAGCGCCGCGCGCGGGCTCCTTGGCGAAATGGGCGGCCTCTCACTCATCGATGCAACCTGAATCCTGTCGGTTCAATCGTGGCCGGGCAATCCTGGCCCTGCCAATAGCATACGCCCAAGGGCAAGATGTATCACCGAATACGGCGAAACGGTGAATAACGCTGGAGTCGTTCTAATTAGTGTCCCGAATCCGATATGCGCTTCGGAAGGGATACTCGCAAATTGCACTTTCCGCCCGATTTCGGTGCAGAAATTTTTCTGGACGTCCGGCGCAGGAACGAAGCGGATTTTGGCATCTCCGCACCGGCGCTAATTGGTGACACGCTGCACGATCACGGATGCGTTGGTGCCCCCGAAACCGAACGAGTTCGACAGCGCGACATTGATTTCGCGCGAACGCGGCTTGTGCGGAACCAGATCGATCGCCGTATCCACCGACGGATTGTCGAGATTGATGGTCGGCGGGGCGATATTGTCGCGAATCGCCAGGATGGAGAAAATCGCCTCCACCGCGCCGGCGGCGCCGAGCAAATGCCCGGTCGAGGATTTGGTGGACGACATCGAAACCTTCGACGCGGCATTACCGAGCAATCGCTCGACGGCGCCGAGCTCGATCTCGTCGCCAACCTGCGTCGAGGTGCCGTGGGCATTGATGTAATCGAGATCGGAGGCGGCCAGTCCGGCGCGTTTCATCGCGGCGCTCATGCTGCGGAATGCGCCGTCGCCATCGGGCGTCGGGGACGTGATGTGATAGGCGTCGCCGGACATGCCGTAACCAATCACTTCGGCATAGATCCTGGCGCCGCGGGCCTTGGCATGCTCATACTCTTCGAGCACCACGATGCCGGCGCCCTCGCCCATCACAAACCCGTCACGATCCTTGTCGTAGGGGCGTGACGCTTTTTCCGGCGTGTCGTTAAAGCCGGTCGACAGCGCCCGCGAAGCGCAAAACCCCGCCATCGCCAGACGGCTGATCGGCGATTCGGTGCCACCCGCCACCATGACATCGGCGTCGCCGAGCGCGATCAGGCGGCTGGCATCGCCGATCGCATGCGCACCGGTCGAACATGCCGTGACGACGGCATGATTGGGACCCTTCAGGCCATGCTCGATCGAGACATAGCCGGAAGCGAGATTGATCAGGCGCCCCGGAATGAAGAACGGCGATATCTTGCGCGGCCCGCGCTCCTTCAGCAGCAGCGCCGTGTCGGCAATGCCGGAGAGCCCGCCGATGCCGGACCCGATCATGGTGCCGGTGGCACAGCGGTCTTCTTCGTTGCCCGGATGCCAGTTGGCGTCGTCGAGCGCCTGGCGCGCCGCGCACATCGCATAGATGATGAAATCATCGACCTTGCGCTGATCCTTCGGCTCCATCCACTGGTCGGGATTGAACGTGCCGTCGCTGCCGTCGCCGCGCCGGACGACGCAGGCGATACGGCTGGTCAGATCGGACACGTCGAAAGTGTCGATCTGCTTGGCACCGCTGTCGCCATTGAGGATGCGCTTCCAGGTCGGCTCGACACCGCAGCCGAGCGGCGACACCATGCCAAGGCCCGTGACGACAACCCGCCTCATATCAAGCACTCCAGCCCGGTCGCCGCGGTCCATAACAAGAAGCCGGTGGACCGCTCGATCACGGCCCGCCCGGCTTCATCGGCACCACGCGGGGGCGTCAGCTTTTCGCGTTCTTTTCGAGAAATTTTGTGGCGTCGCCGACGGTCAAAATCGTCTCCGCGGCATCGTCGGGGATTTCGCAACCGAATTCCTCTTCAAAAGCCATCACGAGCTCGACCGTATCAAGACTGTCGGCGCCGAGGTCGTCAATGAAGCTTGCGTTATCGACCACCTTCTCCGGTTCGACACCAAGGTGTTCCACCACAATCTTCTTAACCCGCTCGCCAATCTCGCTCATCGTTCAACCTCGTGCTTGTTACATTGGACCCGAC
Organism: Tardiphaga sp.; assembly: GCA_028290765.1. The sequence goes on along the minus strand of JAQGJF010000025.1, from coordinate 4,071 downwards.
CGCAAGACGATCCGAGCCATCGTGGTGCGCTAACTCGTTAAGTTCCTGCCGCAGTCGCGTAAAATCTTGATTTGACCCCTCGCTGGGGACGAAGGTCCGGCAAACGACGCCAGCTTCCGCACCGCCAATATACAGGGTTTCAAAATCCTGCAATGGCGTTCTTTGTCCCCCCGCCGTTCGGGTTCGGTTACCATACTTCCCCAGCCTTGACTACAAAGCCTTGACCCCACGCCTCGACCGGCCTCCGGAAAGCCCACATCGTGCGCCGCAGCGGTTCCCAGGGCCTCGGATGGTGGCCCCGCCGCCGGTCAGATCATGGCCATGCCGCCATTGACATGAATAGTCTGGCCGGTGACGTAGGCGGCCTCATTCGAACTGAGATAAACCGCCGCCGCCGCGATATCTTCCGGCGTACCCAGCCGCGCCGCGGGCACTTTCGTCAAAATGGCCTCGCGTTGCTTGTCGTTGAGCGCGTCCGTCATCGACGTCGCGATGAATCCTGGGGCGATGCAGTTGGCGGTGACGTTGCGCTTGGCATACTCCGCGCCCAGGGTCTTGATCATGCCGATCAGTCCCGCCTTCGACGCGGTATAGTTTCCCTGACCGGGATTGCCGGTCACGCCGACCCCCGAGGTGATCGCGATGATGCGGCCGAAGCGCTAGCGCATCATCAGCTTGGTCGCCGCGCGGGCCAGACGAAACGTCGCGGTCAGGTTGACCTTGATGACTTCATCCCAGTCCTCGTCGCGCAACTGCACGAAAAGATTATCCCGGGTGATGCCGGCATTGCTGACGAGAATGTCGAGCTGACCCATCGCCTTTTCGGCCGACGGCACCAGCGCCTCGACGTCGGCGGAATCGGAGAGGTTGCAGGGCAGCACATGGGTGCGCTCGCCGAGCTTGCCCGCAAGCGTCTCCAGCACTTCACGGCGCGTCCCGGACAACGCCACGGTGGCGCCCTGCGCGTGCAGCGCCCGCGCGATCGCACTACCAATGCCGCCGGTCGCACCGGTGACGAGTGCGGTCCTGCCAGTCAGATCGAACATGGGATTCTCCTTCGCCCGCTTACACCACGCGGGCAGCCGCGAGCGCATCCTTTGCGCCCGCAATATCATTGGGCCCGCCAACCGCGATGCCGACGGCGCCGTCGGCAATGCGCCTGACCAGCCCGCTCAGCACCTTGCCGGCGCCAATCTCGAAAAACCGGGTGACGCCCTGCTCCGCCATGTAGCCCACCGACTCGCGCCAGCGCACGGTGCCGGTGACCTGTTCGACCAGGCGGCGGAGGATTTCGTCCGGATCCGTCAACGCTCTGGCGACCACGTTGGACACCAGCGGGACCACCGGCGGCTTGATGATCACTTTCGCCAGAGCAGCGGCCATGACGTCGGCGGCGGGTTGCATCAGCCGGCAGTGGAACGGGGCCGAGACTGGCAGCATCATGGCGCGCTTGGCCCCCCTGGCCTTGGCAATCTCGATTGCCCGCTCGACCGCCGCCTTGTCGCCGGAGACCACAACCTGGCCACCGCCATTGTCGTTGGCTGCCTCGCAGACCTGCCCCTCCGCAGCCGCGCCGGCGACCTCCACGGCCGCCTCATAATCGAGGCCAAGCAACGCCGCCATGGCGCCAACCCCGACCGGAACCGCCTTCTGCATGGCGAGGCCGCGGGTGCGCAGGAGCCGTGCGGCATCGCTGACGGTGAGGCTGCCGGCGGCGGCGAGCGCGGAATATTCCCCGAGCGAGTGACCGGCTACGTAAGTGACGTCGCGCCCCAGCAAGACGCCCGCTTCTGCCTCCAGCACCCGCAAGGTCGCCAGCGAGACAGCCATCAGGGCCGGCTGGGCATTCTCGGTCAATTGCAGCGTTTCGGCCGGACCGTCCCAAATAACCCCGGTCAGCTTCTCGCCGAGGGCCGAATCGACCTCGTCGAAAATCGCGCGGGCAGCCGGAAACGCGTCGGCGAGGGCTTTGCCCATGCCGACGGCCTGGGAGCCCTGCCCCGGAAAGGTAAATGCTGCGGTCATTTTCGCCCAAAACTCCCTCAAGTGCCGCCGTAAGACACCGGCTTTCGCCACGCTGTCAAGCCGGGCGGCCGAAGCCATCGTTGCGAGCTTTCTGGCTCGAAAGGTAAATATTTACGCTAAGTGGAACCAGATGGAACTTTGTCGCCGCCTTTAAGCGGCATTCAATACCGCCTGTCTAATCTCGAACCATGTCCTACAGCACCTCATTTATCACCCCGATATCGTCTGCTTTCGCCGGGCAACCGCCGCAACCCCGGTTTGGCGTGCAGCACTTCGTCAATTGGCTGCTCGGTAGCCCGCTTCCGCAACCGGACGACATCCGTGACGAACTGGTGCATCAAAGAACCAGCAAGACCAAAACGCTGCTGGTGGCGGTGTTTGCGTCGTTGCTGATGGCATCCATTGCCGCCGGGCTGACCGGGGCCCAATGGGCCTACGGGTGGGTCGTGGCGGAACTGGTTTTAGGCAGCACCCGAATTTCGATTTTGTACATTTTTTCGAAGGCGAAGGCCGGTGGACGGACGGCAAGGACCAACGCACCGATCTGGGCCGGGCTGGCGTCGATCATCCTGATTTCCGCCGGCTGTTATCAATGTGTCGCATCGGGGATATTGCCGTTGATCATGATGGCCGGCATCGGCCTTGCCAATTTGATCGGCGGAATTTCCTCTCGAAACGCCGGGACCCCGCGCTACGGCATTCTACTGATCTGCATCCTGACACTGCCGTTCGCACTTGCTACTCTCCTGTCGCCAATCCCGTTCCTGTTTCTCGTCGGTGTTCAAACCCCGCTCTATACGGCTGGGATGATCTTTTTGCTGCTGGAGAACCACAAGATCCTGCTCGACCTCCACCGTTCGGAACGTAACAACCGCCAGATGGCGCATTACGATCTGCTCACCGGCCTGCCCAATCGCGCCCTGAATCTGAAGCTTTTCTCCGAACTGCTGGCAGCCCCGACCGCAGCGTCCATCGGTTCAAAACTCACCGTGTTTTGCCTGGATCTGGACGGCTTCAAAGGCGTCAATGACAGGCTCGGGCATGCAACCGGCGACGCCGTTCTTGTCGCCGTCGCGAGCCGTCTGCGCGCCAGCGTGCGCGACACCGATTTCGTATGCCGTCTTGGCGGCGACGAATTTGTCATCCTGCTGCCGAATATCATGCCCGGCGAAATCGAGGCTATCGCCCGGCGAATCATCACGCAGGTGTCCGAGCCGTTCGAATTTGCTCCCGCGGCACGGGTCGGAGTCAGTATCGGCATCGCTTCGGTGCCGCATGACGGGGTCAGCGCCGACGAATTGCTGAGTGCGGCCGACCGGGCCATGTACGACGCCAAACGCCGCGGCAAGGGTGGTTTTGCCTTCTACGCTTCCATCGCGGAGACGGTAACTCTGGCTCCCTCGGCGGACGCCCATGCCGGACCTGTGGCGGCGTTAAGCCCTGCTCTGCCGGATTCGGCCGTGCCGGCACGGTAATCTCGCGCCCGGAGGCCCTTTTTTCTCTCCAATCCTGGCCGTTTTCCTTGCCATCGCCCTCAAAATCCCTATAACGCGCCTATCCGTGGATCCCGGCCGGGAGCTGAACGGACGGTCTCAGCAATTTCACCTATTTGGCGATCTTGATGTGGCAGGGCCAGTTGGCCCGTCGTCCCGTGCTTCCGCCTTCTGAGCATATCGAGTCCTTTCCGAAGGGTTCGAAGGGCTTGCCGCCAGGAACCGCGCTAACATTGGAAAGGACACCCATGCCTCTTTATGAGCATGTTTTTCTCGCGCGTCAGGATGCGAGCACCCAGCAGGTCGAGGAATTGACCACCCAGATGACCGGCATTGTCGAGCAACTCGGCGGCAAGGTCGTGAAGATGGAAAACTGGGGCGTGCGTTCCCTCACCTACCGGATGAACAAGAATCGCAAGGCGCATTTCGTGCTGCTCAACATCGACGGCCCGTCGTCGGCGGTCGCCGAGATCGAGCGGCAGGAGCGTATCAGCGAAGACGTCATCCGTTATCTCACCGTCCGCGTCGAAGAGCACGAGGAAGGTCCCTCGGC